>JAWVGD010000147.1:0-13793 GCA_033855515.1 Baekduia sp. | reverse complement strand
GGGCCCGAACGCACCCTCTGGGGCACGTTGACGTGCGTCGTGCCTGTAAACGCGCCCCGCAGTACCCGCCCCCAGCAGGGTCCGCCCCGGGCGCGCAGAATCGGTTCCCGATGCCCACGCCCGCGCGCTGCCGCCACCTTCTCGCGCTCGCGTCGATCGCGCTCGCGGCACTGGCCGCAGCGCCCGGGGCGGCCGGCGCCCGGGTCGCCCTCATCGCCACCGGCACGCCGGATGTCGCGGTCCTCGACGTCGCGACGGGCCAGGTCATCCGCCGGATCCCCCTTCCCGGCCCGACGACCGCGGTTGCGATCTCGCCCGACGGCAGGACCGCCTTCGCCGCCGGGGGCGGGGTGGTGGTCGCCCTCGACCTCCGCGACCCGGCGACGATCACGCCCCAGGTGGCCGCGGCCGCCCCCGCGGCCGCGCCCGGCGCCATCGCCGCATCCATGGACCCCCCAGGCGCCCATGCCGCCGCGACCCCCGCGCCGCAGACCGTCGCCGGCGGCGAGCCCGTCACCGCGCTGGCGGTCTCGCCCGGCGGCGCCCGGGTCTACGCCGTCGCCGGCCGCCGCCTCGTCCTCCTCGACGCCCGGACGCTGCAGCCCTCCGGCTCCGTGGACCTCCGCGGCCCCGCGCTGGCGCTTGCGATCTCCCGCGACGGCTCGCTGGCCGCCGTCCCGCTGGCCACGGGCAAGGTCGCCATGGTCGCCCTTGGCGTCCCCAAGCTCCTGCGCCGCGTCAAGGTCCACGCGGCGGCCGGCGCCACGTTCGCAGCGGGCCGCGCGTGGGTCACGACCACGGGCGGTCGCCTGCGCACGATCCCGGCGGGCGCGCGCACGGCGACCAAGGGCATCAAGATCGGCAAGGGCGCCGGTGGCGGCGTCGCAGCCTCGCCCGACGGCACGCAACTGGCCGTTGGCGCGGCCCCGCACGGGGCCAAGGCGGCCATCGTCGACGTCGCCACGCTGGACGTCCACGCCTTCAAGTCCGCCGCGGGCCCGGGCATCCCGGCCTGGTCACCGGACGGCAGCCGCGTCTACCTCGCCGACCGCGGCGCGCGCACGCTCTCGCTCGCCAGCCCGTACGCGCACCACCGCCTCGGCACGGTGGCGCTTCCGGCCGGCCTCGCGGCGCTCGGCGTCGCGGTCCAGCCGGGCCTCGCGCTGGTCCTGGGCACCGACGCCCCCGATGTCCTGCTCGGGACCCGAGGCCCCGATCTTCTCGAAGGCCTCGGGGGCGACGATCGCCTCGCCGGCGGCCGCGACAACGATCTGCTGCACGGCGGCGACGGCAACGACACGCTGGACGGCGGCCCCTACGACGACCGCCTCGACGGCGGCGCCGGCGACGACCGCCTCAACGGCTCCTCGGGCAACGACCTCCTCGTGGGCGGCGACGGAGTCGACACCGCCTACGCCGGCACGGGCGACGACCGGGTGCACGGCGGCTCCGGGGACGACCATCTCGACGGTGGCGCCGGCGACGACCGCATCTACGGCGAGGACGGCAATGACTCCATCGACGGCGGCTCCTTCGGCAACGACGGGCGCCTCTATGGCGGCGCGGGCGACGACGTCATCCATGGCGGACGCGGGTCGGACCGGCTGATCAAGGGCAACGACGGCAACGACCGGCTCTACGGAGAGTCCGGGACCGAGCACATCTTCGGCGGCAACGGCGACGACCTCATCGACGGCGGCACGGCGCGCGACCTGCTCGAAGGCAACAACGGCTCCGACACGATCGCCGGAGGGCCCGGCGACGACCTCATCGAGGGCGGCGAGGGCGCCGACGTCCTCGACGGCGGCGACGGGCCTGACGAGATGTACGGCGACGCCGGCTCCGACACGATCGTCGGCGGCCCCGGCCCCGACCTCATCGACGCAGGCGACGGCGACGACACGATCCGCGCCGCCGATGACAGCAGCGACGAGATCGACTGCGGCGACGGGCAGGACACGGTCTACGTCGAGGACGTCGCGCCCACGCGCGACCGGCTCGTCGGCTGCGAGTCGGTCGTGTCCGTGCCCGCCGAGGCCGCGACCGGCACGACGACCACGTCCCTGATCCGCGGCACCCCCAAGGATGACGTGCTCCGCGGCACCTCGGGGCCCGACTCGCTCTTCGGCAAGGAAGGCGACGACCGCCTCTTCGCCGGGGGCGGCGACGACTACGTCGACGGGGAGTGGGGCGACGACGAGCTGCACGGCGGCGCCGGCGACGACACGATGGCCGGCCGCGCCGGCGACGACCGCATCTTCGGCGACGACGGCAACGACCAGATCACCGGAGACCGCGGCAGCGACCGCATCTCCGGCGGAGCCGGGGACGACGTGCTGTTCGGCAACCTCGGCCCCGACGTCGTCGCCGGCGGGTCGGGCGACGACCGCATCAACGTCGTGCGCGGCGAAGCCGATGTCGTGCGCTGCGGGTCCGGCCACGACGTCGTGCTCGCCGACGGCGCCGACCATGTGGCGGCCGACTGCGAGGATGTGCGGCGCTGATGCCCGAGGACGCCTTGCACCCGACACGCTCCGTGCGGATCCCGCTCGACGAGCTCGTCGTCCGCGCGAGCCGCTCATCCGGGCCGGGCGGCCAGCACGCCAACGTGACCGCGTCGCGCATCGAGGTGGCCTTCGACGTGGCCGCCTCGGGTGCGCTCACCGAGGACCAGAAGCGTCGCATCATCGGCCGCTGCGGTCCCGTCGTCCGCGCCGTCGCCCAGGACGCGCGCAGCCAGACGCGCAACCGCGAGCTCGCGCTGCGCCGGCTCGAGGAGCGGCTCGCCAAGGCCCTGCACGTCCCACGCGCGCGCCGTCCGACCAGGCCCACCAAGGCCTCGGGCCAGCGGCGCCTGGAGGCCAAGGCCCAGCGCGGCTCCGTCAAGCGCGCCCGCCGGCGCCCCAGCGGCGAGGACTGATCAGGCTGCGGCGCCGGCGCTGCGGATCCGGCGCTCGTTCGGACACCGTTTATCGGACCGTCCTCGCGGGCATCTGGGTGGCCATGCCGTCCGCGACCATGCACCGCTCCGCGCCGGGGGAGACCCTCCGGGCGCCCCGCACCGACGCCCAGCTGCTGGCCTCGTACGCCGGGAGCCGCGACCCGCAGCTGCGTGAGGCGCTCGTCGAGCGCTTCCTGCCGCTCGCCCGCTCGATCGCCAAGCGCTACCGCAAGGCCGAAGAGCCCTTCGACGACCTCCTGCAGGTCGCCAGCCTGGGCCTGCTGAAGGCGGTCGACCGCTTCGACCCCGCCCGCGGCATCGCGTTCTCCAGCTTCGCCGTGCCGACGATCGTCGGCGAGCTGCGCCGCCACTTCCGCGACCGCTGCTGGTCGGTTCGCCCGCCGCGCGAGCTGCAGGAGCGTGCGCTGGAGGTCGACAAGTACCGCACCGAGCTGACCTCTCGCCTGGGCCGCGCGCCCTCGGTGCGTGAGCTCGGTCGGGCGCTGGAGCTCGACGACGAGCAGGTCCTCGAGGCGCTGCAGGCCCAGCAGGGCATGCGGGCGACCTCCCTGGACGCCCCCCGCGGCAACGGCGAGGACAACGACGCCACGCTCGCCGATGCGCATGGCGTCCTGGATCCCGAGCTGACCCGCGCCGAGCATCGCGCGACGCTCGCGCGCCTGTTCGAGCGCCTCGACGAGCGCGAGCAGCGGGTGCTGCGGCTGCGCTTCGAGGAGGACATGACGCAGGAGCAGATCGGCCAGCTCGTCGGCGTGTCCCAGATGCAGGTGTCGAGGATCATCCGCGGTGCCGTGGCCAAGCTGTCGGCCGCGCGCGGCGACGAAGCGAGCTAGCTCCGCGCCGCAGGTCGTCGCGGGGATATGGTCCCCTCATGAGCGGCAATCTCGCCACGATCCTGACCGACTCGGCCGCCCGCTTCGGCGACCGCCCGGCGCTGCGTCTCGACGATGCGGTCTTCAACTACGCCTTGCTCGACGAGGCGAGCGCCCGCGTCGCGACGATGCTCAAGGCCAAGGGCCTGAAGACCGGCGACCGCGTCGGGATCATGCTTCCCAACGTGCCGTACTTCCCGGTCGCCTACTACGGCGTGCTGCGGGCCGGCGGCGTCGTCGTGCCGATGAACGTGCTCCTCAAGGGCCGCGAGGTGGGGTTCTACCTCAAGGACCCCGGCGCCGACATCCTCTTCGCCTGGCACGACTTCCTCGAGGCTGCACAGCAGGGGGCGGAGGAGGCCGGCGCGGAGATCATCAGCGTCAAGCCCGGCGAGATCGAGGGCCTGATCTTCGAGCACGAGCCCGATCCCGACGTCGTGGAGCGCGCCGACGACGACACCGCGGTCATCCTCTACACGTCCGGCACGACCGGCCAGCCCAAGGGCGCCGAGCTGACGCACGCCAACCTGAAGCGCAACGCGACGGCCGCCGCCAACCTGTTCTCCCTCGACGAGCACGTCGTCGTCCTCGGCGCGCTGCCGCTGTTTCACTCCTTCGGCCAGACCTGCGGGATGAACGCGGCGATGCTGGCGGGCGGCTGCCTGAGCCTCATCCCGCGCTTCGAGCCGGCCAAGGCGCTGGAGATCATCCAGCGCGACGAGGTCACGGTCTTCGAGGGCGTGCCGACGATGTACGGCGCGATGCTCCATCTCGACGGCCGCGAGCAGTACGACACCTCGTCGCTGAGGATCTGCGCCTCGGGCGGCGCCGCCCTGCCGGTCGAGCTGCTGCGCGGGTTCGAGGAGGCGTTCCACTGCAAGGTGCTCGAGGGCTACGGCCTGAGCGAGACCTCGCCGGTCGCGTCGTTCAACCACCCCGACCGGGAGCGCAAGGCGGGGTCCATCGGCACGCCGATCGAGGGCGTCGAGATGAAGGTCGTCGACGAGGACGACGACGAGGTGGCCACCGGTGAGGTCGGCGAGATCGTCATCCGCGGTCACAACGTCATGAAGGGCTACTGGGAGCGCCCCGAGGCGACCGAGGAGGTCATGCGCGGCGGCTGGTTCCACAGCGGCGACATGGCCAAGGTGGACGACGACGGCTACTTCTTCATCGTCGACCGCAAGAAGGACCTCATCATCCGCGGCGGCTACAACGTCTACCCGCGCGAGGTGGAGGAGATCCTCTACGAGCACCCGGCGGTGCGCGAGGCGGCGGTCGTCGCCGTGCCGCACCCCGACCTCGGCGAGGAGGTCGGCGCCGCGGTCGTGCTCAAGGACGGCGAGGACGTCGACGCCGACGCGATCAAGGCCTACGTCAAGGACAACGTGGCGGCCTACAAGTACCCGCGCCACGTGTGGTTCGTCGACGAGCTGCCCAAGGGACCGACGGGCAAGATCCTCAAGCGCGAGATCACCGTCCCGCAGGCGGCCGACAAGGCCTGAGCGCTCGGCCGGGGCAGCGCCGCCGCACGCGGATCGCGGTGCCCGAGCGCTGAGGTTCACGGTCCATTGACGGACGGGATCGCCGGATCCTGGTACCTTGCGCGCGACCGGCCGGGGATGAGATCCGGCGCAAGGCAGTAATGGAGGACTCGCTGAATGGCCAGCGGAACAGTCAAGTGGTTCAGTGACGACAAGGGCTTCGGCTTCATCACGCCGGATGAGGGCGGCAAGGACTTGTTCGTCCATCACAGTGCCATCATCGCCGACGGCTACCGCTCGCTCCCCGAGGGCGCCCGGGTGACGTATGAGGAAGAGGCGGGAGACAAGGGCCCCAAGGCCGTCAACGTCGTGAAGGCCTAGCCCGCCTCGCCCGCCTCGCGATGGTCGAAGGCCCGCTCCGGCGGGCCTTCGTCGTTCTGCGCTGCGGGGGCTCGAGGCCGCCTGCTAGGTCAGCAGGATCACGAGGATGATGATGATCACCAGGGTGCCGAGTCCGATGTACATGGCCATCGTGGTACCCGGGCATGAGCGCCATCACGCAGCCGGACCACGGTTGCGCTCCGTATTCCGGAGCGTGCCCGGCTCAGCCCGCACGCGCTGATTCTGAAAGAGGTTCTCAGTGGTCGGCGACCGTGCCGTCGGGCGGATCGAGCGGCAGGCCGGCGTCGTGCCAGGCCTGCAGACCGCCGGTCAGCGAGTACGCGTCGTAGCCCGCGCGGCGGAACGCCTGGGCCGCCATGAGCGACCGGGCGCCCAGGCGGCACTGGAAGACGACCGGCTTGTCCTTGTCGATCGTCGCGGCCTCGGAGCTGAGGCGCTCCAGCTCGATGTGGCGCACGTCACCGTCGATGCGACCGGCGTCCCACTCGTACTGCTCGCGGACGTCGATCACCTGGACCTCGCCGGCGTCGAGGCGCTGCTTGACGTCGGTCGCGGTGACTTCCAGATCGGGGTCGGCCAAGGGGTGCTCGCTCATGCTCGTGGGTGATCCTCCGGGCCAGAGTCTAGGAAGTGCGACGGCCCCAGCGCCTCGGCGCGCTCAGGCCGGCGTCTCGACCAACGGGTCGAGCGGGAGCTCGGCGATGTCCTGGCGCACCTCGCGGCCCATCCAGTAGCCGACCAGCGAGATCACCAGCACCGCGGCCAGGGTGCCGAGCGCCAGCGCCTCGAAGGTGGAGCGCTGCACGCCCCAGGTGTCGAGGAAGTTGTAGTCGACGCCCAGCAGGCTCTCGAGCGTGCCGGGGAAGACGGCGACCCAGCTGCCCAGGGCGACCCACCCCGTGGCGAGGCCGGTGGCGATCCAGATGCCCGGCGTTCCGCCCGGCACGCGGTAGGGGCGGTGCACGCCGGGATGGCTGTAGCGGAGCTTGAGCACCGCGGGGAAGATCCACAGGTAGGAGATCAGCGTGGTGGAGATCGCGATGGTCAGGACCACCGCGAACTTCGAGTCCGCGCCGCCGTTGAAGGCCGCGACCGCGACGACCATGAAGATCGTCGACGTGATCCCCGAGAGCGTGTTGACGCGCACGGGCGTGCCCAGGCGGGCGTTGAAGCGCCCGAAGTACGGGGCGAACGCGCCGTCGTAGGCGGCGACGGCGAGGATGCGGTCAGAGCCGATCATCCACACCGCGCCGGAGGTCAGCAGCGTGCCGACGAACGCGAGCGTCACCGCGCCGAGCAGGAAGCCCTTGGCGCTGCCGTAGACGCCGAACACCTTCGACACCGCGTCCAGGAACCCGCCGATGCCGCTGATCGCCTCGGGCGGCAGCACCAGGATGATCCCGAAGATCGGGATGGCGTACAACAAGACGCCGATCACGGCGGACCGGGCGACGGCCACCGGCACGTCGCGCTGCGGGTCCTGCATCTCCTCGGCCGCGCCGTTGCCCAGCTCGAAGCCGACGTAGTTGAACAGCAGCACGGGGGCGAGGCCCAGGAACACCGCGCCGGTCGGCTTCAGATGGGAGACCGGGAAGCCGTGGACGCCGTGGCTGATGGCGTAGATGATGAGCGTGAACGTGAAGAACCCCATGACGAACAGGCGCATGAACGCGCCGGCGTTCGGGATCCACTTGCCGCGCTTGAGCGAGGCGATCGCCACGCCGATCGAGAACCAGATGAACAGGAACTTGAAGAGGTAGTCGCCGAACGACCCCGAGCTCCCGACGCTGAACAGGTTGTCGTTCCATGCCTGCGTGGCGATGAAGGCCAGCGACCCACCGACCCACAGCGGGTTGGTCACCCAGTAGAGGACCGCCGCGACCGAGGCGTGCAGCCGGCCGAACGCCATCTTCGTCCACTCGTACGGGCCACCTTCCTGTGTGAAGGCAGCACCGACCTCGGACATGATCAGGGCGTACGGCGCGACGAAGAGCACGGCCAGCACGATGAGCCACGTGAAGCCCTGCGGGCCGTTCTGGGCTACGAGGCCGAGGGTGTCCAGCCCGACGAAGGCGCAGACGGTGAAGAACAGGAGGTCGAACCGCCGCAGCGACTTGTGCAGCTTGGACTTCTCCTCCAACGCAAGCTTGGTGGTTCGCTCGACGACAGCCATGGGTGCCTCTCCGGGATCGGTGTGGGGGCGCCACGCTACGGAGGTCCGTTGCGACACAGTGGCGCACATCGGTCACCGTCCTAGGACGCAACGGCGTACAGTCCGCCGCGAGGTCCAAGTATGGCCACGCGCGCCCGTACGCGCGGTCGAAACTTCACCGGATCTTCAGCCCCAGAAGAGGTTGAACAGACCGAACTGACGGTCGGGATGCCACGCCACCGGCGGGCCGAGGCGCATGCGCAGCGCGTCGTTGAGGCGCACGAACCGCCACGCCGCCAGCGCGTCGGAGGCGGCCTGGTTGCCGTCGGGGACGATCAGCGTCCCGGCCGCCGGACCGCTCGTCGCCGCGGCCATCAGCGCGACGCCGATCTCCGGCTGCAGGGCCGCGATCGCCGTTCCCGCGCCCCACGGCGACGCGATCGCCCAGCCGAGCAGGCTGCCGTCGGGCCCCGGGGCGGCCACCCCGGCCAGCGGGGCGATGACGTCGAGGACCGCGCCGCGGCGCTCGCCGGTGGCGGCGGCGTCCAGCGCCCGCAGGCGGGCGCGGTCGGCGTCGGCAAGGCGCTGCAGGTCGACGGGCGGCGCCGCGCCCGCGACGCCGCGCCACGCCACGGCGCGCTCCTCGGTCACGAAGCCGAGCCGCTCGTAGACCGGGCGGCCCGCGTCGGTGGCGTACAGCAGGACGGTGGCGGCGCCACGGTGGCGCAGCCAGCGCACCGACGCCTCGGTCAGCGCCGTGCCCAGGCCGCGGCGGCGGGCCTCCGGAGCCACGCCGAGCGCCCCGATCCAGCCGGAGGTCGTAAACGCCACGCAGCAGGCGACGCCTTCGACGCCGCCGCCCGGGGCCTCGGCGACGAGGATCGCGCCGTCGGGGGAACGGCGCGGGTACTCGAGCAGGCGCGCCACCTGCGTGCCGAAGCCGGCACGGCGAAGCACGTCGACCGCGAGGGGAACCTCGCGGTCGGTGGCCGGTCTGATGGCCGATGCGAGCCGCACCGGCCGGACCCTACTCAGGGCCGGTGCCTCGCGGCGTGGCTAGTACCTCGGCGGCGGATCGACGTAGCGGTCGTGCGTGACGGTCGTGTCGCGGCGGCGCGGCGCGAGCATCAGCACGAGCGAGATGATCAGCCCGAGGATGCCGACGATCAAGAGGATCAGGCCCACCGTGGGCACGTCGATCCCGCTGACCGAGTCCTTGACGGCGTAGCGCAGGATCGCGCCGGCGGCGATGAGGAAGAGGGAGGTTCCAATGCCCATCCCATGGTCGTACCCGCGACGAATACCCTTCAGACGATGAGCACGACCGTCAGCGCCATGTACGAGATCCCGGAGGAGTACAAGGACTTCCGCGACCTGGTCCGCCAGATCGCCGTGGAGCGTGTCGCACCGCGCGCCGCGGAGATCGACGCCAAGGACGAGTACCCCTGGGACATCCGCAAGCTGCTGGCCGAGAACGACATCCTGGCGCTGCCCTTCGACGAGCAGTACGGCGGCACC
This sequence comes from Baekduia sp., assembly GCA_033855515.1. Classification (GTDB taxonomy): domain Bacteria; phylum Actinomycetota; class Thermoleophilia; order Solirubrobacterales; family Solirubrobacteraceae; genus Baekduia. The sequence continues at coordinate 4,403 of JAWVGD010000147.1, read as the reverse complement.
GGCACCGGCACGCTGATGCTCCAGATGGCCGTCGAGGAGCTGGCCAAGGCGTCGGCCTCGGTGGCGCTGATGCTCATGGTCCAGGAGCTCGGCTCCCTCCCGATCGCCCTCTTCGGCTCCGACGAGCTCAAGGAGCGCTTCCTGCCGCGGTGCGCCACGGGCGAGTGGTCGCCCGCGTTCTGCCTCAGCGAGTCGGAGTCCGGCTCCGACGCCGGCGGCATGCGCACCACGGCCGTCCTGGACGGCGACGAGTGGGTCATCAACGGCACGAAGTCCTGGATCACGAACGCCGGCGTGGCCGACTTCTACGTGGTCTTCGCCGTGACCGACCGCGAGAACCGGCGCGTCACCGCGTTCGTCGTCGAGAAGGAGCGCGAGGGCTTCTCGGTGCCGAAGTACGAGCACAAGCTCGGCATCCACGGCTCGCCCACCGGGCAGCCCGTCTTCGAGAACGTGCGCGTGCCCGCCGCCAACGTCATCGGCGAGGTCGGGCGCGGCATGAGCGTCGCGCTCGGCACCCTGGAGCGCACGCGCCTGGGCGCCGCGGCGCAGGCCGTCGGCATCGCCCAGGGCGCCACCGACTACGCCGTCCAGTACGCCAAGGAGCGCACCGCGTTCGGCAAGCCGATCATCGAGCTGCAGGGCCTGCAGTTCAAGCTCGCCGACATGCAGACCAGGACCGCCGCGGCCCGCGAGCTGCTGTACAAGGCCTGCGCGATGATGGACCGCAACGAGCCCGACAAGGCGCTCTACAGCTCGATGGCCAAGCTCTTCGCCTCTGACGCGGCGATGGACGTGACCGTCGAGGCGGTCCAGGTCCTCGGCGGCTACGGCTACGTCAGCGAGTACCCGGTGGAGCGCATGATGCGCGACGCCAAGATCACCCAGATCTACGAGGGCACGAACGAGATCCAGCGCGTCGTCATCGCACGGCATCTGGCGAGGTAGGCTCCTCAGCACGCCGCCATGTCCCTGCGCCGCACCGCCTTCGCCGCCGTCATCGCGTTGAGCCTCGGGCTCACGGCCGTCGTGCTGCTCCAGGGCGGCTTCAGCTCCGACCGCCCGCTGCGGATGCTCGAGGTCGCCGGCGTCATCGTCATGGCCGGCGCGGCGATGCTCGGCGCGATGGCGATCATCGGCGTGCGGATGGCCGGCTGGCGCGAGCCCGAGTCCGAGGAGGAGTTCGAGCGCGTCGTGCTGCGCGCCGAGCGCCTGGCCCGGGAGGGCACGGCGGCCGAGCCCGACGAGCACGAGTTCCTCGACCTCGATCCGTACGACGACGACGACTTCGAGGAGCTCGTCCGCGACGCCATGGACGACCTCCCGGATCTCCTGCGCGCGGCGCTGGACCGCAACGTCGCGGTGGTCATCTCCGACGGCGGTCGCCGCCACGGCGCCTACGGGCTCTACAACGGCGATGGGGCGCACCGCGACGACTACCCCGACCGCATCATCATCTTCCGGGACACGCTGCGCCGGGACTTCGGGCACGACGCCGACCTGCTGCGCCATCAGGTGACGGTCACGGTGCGTCACGAGCTCGCCCATCACATCGGGTTCGACGAGCTCGGCGTGCGCGACTTGGGGTTGTAGGGCGCGGACGCCGCGGGCGTTCCGCCGCCCGGGTGAGGCGGGGGATCCGGAGCGCGCCCGACCGTAGGATGGGCGGTGCCCATGATGATCGTGATGACCCCGCAGGCGACGCAGAACGAGATCGACGCGGTGGTCGCGCGCGTCGAGACGACCGGCGTGCACGTGGTGGTGATGCCCGGTGAGCTGACGACCGCCATCGGCGCCATCGGCGATCCCGAGGGCGTCGCCGAGCTGGGCCTGGAGGGCATGGGCGGCGTCGACCGCGTCGTCCCCATCTCGCGGCCGTACAAGCTGGCCTCCTCGGAGCTCAGCCACCACGAGCCGACGACGCTCGACATCGCCGGTCGCACGGTCGGCGGCGGCACGACGTTCACGCTCATCGCCGGGCCGTGCACGGTCGAGACGCGCGAGCAGACGCTGGAGGTCGCCCACGCCGTGAAGGCCGGGGGCGCCGCCATGCTGCGCGGCGGGGCGTTCAAGCCGCGTACGTCGCCGTTCGCGTTCAAGGGGCTCGGCGTCCCGGCGCTGAAGATCCTCGCCGAGGCGCGCGCCGAGACGGGCCTGCCGGTCGTCACCGAGCTGCTCGACAGCGCGCACGCCGACGTCGTCGCCGAGCACGCCGACGTCGTGCAGATCGGCGCGCGCAACATGCAGAACTACGCGCTGCTGGAGGTCGCGGGCAAGCTCGGCAAGCCGGTGCTGCTCAAGCGCGGGCTGTCCTCGTCGCTGGACGAGCTGCTGATGGCCGCCGACTACGTCCTCAAGGAGGGCAACGAGGCGGTCATCCTCTGCGAGCGCGGGATCCGCACGTTCGAGACCGCGACGCGCTTCACGCTGGACCTCGGCGCGATCCCGTGGCTGAAGCTCCACACGCACCTCCCGGTCATCGTCGATCCGTCGCACGCCGCCGGCGACCGGCGCCTGGTGCAGCCGCTCTCGCGCGCGGCCGCGGCCGTGGGCGCCGACGGGATCATCGTCGAGGTCCACCAGGATCCCGAGCACGCGCTGTGCGACGGGCCGCAGGCGATGTTCGCGTCGTCCTTCGCCTCGTACGCGCGCGACGTCGCGGCGCACGCGGCGCTGCTGGGCAAGCACTTGGCGTGAGCCGCGAGAGCCTCACCCAGCGTGTGGTGGAAGCCGTCGAGGGGCGCCTGCGAGCACGGCTCTCGCCGAGCATGCTGCGGTGGGCCTACCGCGCCGGCTATCTCGTGCTTCGTCCGTGGTGGTTCCTCACGCGCCCGAGGACGCTCGGCGTGAAATCGGTGGTGCGCTGCGGCGACCAGGTGCTGCTCGTGCGCCACACCTACGCCCGGCGCAGGCGCTGGGACCTCCCCGGCGGTTTCCTGCGCCCCGGCGAGGACCCGGGCGTGGCACTGCGCCGAGAGCTTCGCGAGGAGCTCGGCGTCGAGCCCGTCGCCGTGATGCCGATTGCCCAGATCGCCGCGAAGGTCGACAGCAAGCGCGAGCGGCTCTACGCCTACGTGGCCGACGTCGAGGGCCTGCGCGTGACACCGTCGGCGGCCGAGATCGCCGATGCCCGCTGGGTGCATCACGACGCGCTGCCGCCCGCGACCATGCGCTTCGCGCGCCGGATGATCGCCCGCTCCTATTGGGAGCTGTGGGACGACCCGGCCGAGCGTATGGCGCCGACGACCCCGAAGAGCTAGGGTTTCCGGCTTCAGGCGTGCATAGCCCGATCGGGCTAGTACCCTGAAGTGTCTAGGCCCCGTGGTGTGCGACCGCCGGGGGATAAACCTGCCCGTGGTGTGCGACCGCCGGGCTTCATCTCCGAGAGGACCCATTTCATGCCCGAAGCCGTCATCGTCGACGCTCTCCGGACCCCCGTCGGCCGAGCCTTCAAGGGCTCGCTGGCCTCGCTGCGCCCGGATGAGACGCTCGCGTTCGTCGTGGACCAGCTCCTCGAGCGCAATCCCGGCGTCGATCCGTCGACCGTCGAGGAGCTCGTGGCCGGCTGCGGCATGCAGCAGGGCCTGCAGGCCAACAACATCGCCCGCATCGCCGTGCTGCTGTCCGACAAGCTCGACCAGACCACCAACGGCTCGACGATCTCGCGCTATTGCGCGTCCGGTCTCGACGCCATCCGCTCGGCTGCCAACTCGATCGTGGCCGGCCAGGGCGACATCTACATCGCCGGCGGCGTGGAGTTCGTCTCGCGCTACAACGCCAGCGCCGAGGCCGCCCACCCTGAAGATCAGAACGAGAAGCTCCAGGGCGAGAACGGCCGGCCGAACGCCTACATCGCGATGGGCCTGACGGCGGAGAACGTCGCCGAGCGCTACGGCGTCTCGCGCGAGGACCAGGACCGCTACGCCCAGCGCTCGCAGGAGCGTGCGGTCGCGGCCCAGGAGGCCGGCGTGTTCGACCGCGAGAACGTGCCCGTCACGCTCGCCGACGGCACCGTCGTCTCCAAGGACGACGGCCCGCGCGCCTCATCGACCTATGAGAAGCTCGCCACGCTCGAGCCGGCGTTCAAGCCCGGCGGCACCGTGACGGCCGGCAACTCGTGCCCGCTCAACGATGGCGCCGCGGCGGCGATCATCATGAGCGCCGACAAGGCCAAGGAGCTCGGCCTCAAGCCGCGCGCCCGCATCATCACCGCGGCGACCTGGGGCAACGAGCCCGAGTACATGGGCGTCGCGCCGATCGGGGCCATCAAGAAGGCGCTCCAGCGCGCCGGCATGTCGGCGTCCGACATCGACATCACCGAGCTCAACGAGGCGTTCGCGGCGCAGGTGCTGCCGATCGCCTCGGAGGTCGGGATCGATCTCGACACGCTGAACCCGCACGGC
>JAWVGD010000146.1:0-6941 GCA_033855515.1 Baekduia sp. | reverse complement strand
GTCTGCCTGACGGCGATCACGGTCTGCAACCTGCTGACCTGCGGGCTGCTCGGCGCGCGGTTCCTGGCCCGCGGATCGGCGCCGCTGCTCGGCCTCGCCGCCACGTACCTCGCGGCCGGCCTGCTGGCCGTCGTGCACCTGCTGGTCCTGCCCGGAGCCCTCGCTGACACCGGCCTCATCGCGTCGCGCGCCCAGGCGCCCGGATGGCTGTGGGCCGTCGGGCTGACGGGGCTGCCGCTCGGCGTGGCCGCGTCGATGTGGGGCGGCCCGGCCGGCCTGCGGCGCCGTCTCGCGGCGCCCACCGCCCGCCGCGGCATCATCGCCGGCGCCACCGCCGCGCTGGTCACCACGTCGGTGGCCGGCGTGACCTTGCTGGTCCTGACGGCCGGCGGCTCCCTGCCGCGCCTCACCGACGCCGGCAGCCTTTCGGACCTCGGGCTCGGCGCCGGCGCGGTCGTCCTCGGGCTCGACCTGCTGGCGCTCGTCGTCGTGGCGCGGCGCGGGCGGCGCGACCGGCTCGAGCGCCGCCTGCTCTTCGTCGTCGCCGCCCTCCTGGCCGGCACGGCCCTCACGCTCGCGTCCGTCACGCGCGGCACGGTGGGCTGGTATGCGGCGACGACGCTCGAGCTCCTCGCGTCGGCCATCGTCCTGGCGACGCTGCTGGCCGACGTCAGGCGCCTCGGGTCGCCCGGCACCGCCGACGCGCGCGCCGGCGTGGCCGACGCCCTGACCGGCGTGCGGACGCGTGCCGCGACGCTCGTGGCGGCCGAGCACCTGCAGCGCACCCGCGCGCCGGGCACCCCGCTGGCGCTCGCGCTCATCGACGTCGACGGCCTGAAGGCGATCGGCGACGCGCACGGCCCGCTGGCCGCCGACGCCGTCCTGATGAGCGTCGCGCAACGCCTCCGCACCCAGCTCCGCGACGAGGACGTGCTCGGCCGCGCGGGCGACGAGGGCTTCCTCATCATCCTGCCGGGCACCGATGCCGACGGCGTCACGCTCGCCATCGATCGGGCGGTGGCCGCCGTGCGCGACCACCCGGTCGGCACCTGGGCCCACGACGTCCGGACGACCGCCTCGGGCGGCATCGCGATGATCGGGACCGGCGAGGACGCGGTGGCGATCGCGCTCGGCGCCGCCGATCTGGCGCTCAACCAGGCCAAGGCCCACGGACGCGACCAGGTCGTCAGCCCGGCGCGTGGCCAGGTGGTGCCGCTGCGTCGCGCAGCCGCTGGACCTCCGCGGGGCTGAGCCGCCGCACGTGGCCCTCGCCGAGGTCGCCGAGACGCAGCGGCCCGAAGGCGACCCGCTTGAGCTTGTGCACGGGATGACCGACCTCCGCGCACATGCGCTTGACCTGCCGCTTGCGCCCCTCGCGCAGCGTGATCTCCAGCACGCCGGCGCGGATCTGGCGGACGCCCGCCGGCGCGGTCCTGCCGTCCTCGAGCACGATGCCCTCGCGCAGCTGCCGCAACGCCCGCTCGGGGACCGCCACGCCGCCGCGGCCGACCTCGGCGACGTACACCTTGGGCACCTCGTAGCGGGGGTGCGTGAGGCGGTTGGCCAGGTCGCCGTCGTCGGTCAGCAGGATCAGGCCGGTGGTGTCGGCGTCCAGCCGCCCGACGGGATACAGGCGCGTGCCGGGTGCGTGGACGAGCTCCACGATCGTCCGGCGCCCATGGGTGTCCTTGGCCGTCGAGACGATGCCGCGCGGCTTGTTGACGAGCCAGACCGCGCGCTCCTGCGGCGGCAGGTGCCCGACGGGCTTGCCGTCGACGCGGACCTCGGCGGTGCCGTCGGCGTCGCGCGCAGGGTCGGTGACGATCTCGCCGCCGAGCGTGACGCGGCCGTCGCGGATGATCTCCTCGGCCGCGCGGCGGGAGGCGACACCGGCGTGGGCGAGGAACTTCGCGAGGCGCATGCGAGCCGCGAGGCTAGAGCGTCGGGCGGCCTGGCAGGGTTCCGGTGATGGACTTGGACTTCGACGCGGTCATCGGCTGGCTGGACGCGCACGTCGGGCAGCGCGTCTTCGCGGCCACCCAGAGCGCGTCGGCCGCCGCGGGCAACACGCGGCTGAGCATCGCCGGGGCGCTGGCGCGTGCCGACGGCGAGATCACCCTCGTCGACCCGCGGCCGGGGCGCATCGAGGCGTTCCGGGTCGGCGAGGGGACGCTCGTGCTGCTGGAGGGCGACTTCCTGGAGGCGCGGGCCATCGACTTCGGACAGGGCCGCCCCCAGCTCGTCCAGGCCGAGTTCCTGGGCGCGGTGAGCGTGACGGTGGGCGAGGCGCCGGAGCCGGCGGACGAGCGCGCGCCGGGGCAGGGCTAGCCTGTGGGGTCGCGCCATGGACCTCGAGCTCCTCGACAGCACCCTCGCCGGCCTCGGCCAGCCCGCCTTCCGCGCCAAGCAGGTGTGGGAGTGGACGTCCCGCGGCGCCCGCGGCTACGACGCGATGACGAACCTTCCGGTGGCGTTGCGCGAGCAGCTCGCCGAGCGCGTGCCGTTCTCGACGTTGGAGGTCACCAGCGAGGCGCACTCCAAGGACGGGACGATCAAGGTTCTGTTCCGCACGCTCAAGGACGACCGCCCCGTCGAGGCCGTCCTGATGCGCTACCGCGACGGCCGCCGCTCGCTCTGCCTGTCGTCGCAGTCGGGCTGCCCGCTGACGTGCACGTTCTGCGCGACCGGGACGATGAAGTTCGGGCGCAACCTGACGACGTCGGAGATCCTCGACCAGGCGCTGCACTTCCGCCGCATGGAGGACGTCGACCACGTCGTCTTCATGGGCATGGGCGAGCCCATGATGAACCTCGACAACGTCCTGGGCGCCTGCCGCCGGCTGCCCGACGTCGGGGTCAGCCACCGCCACACCGCGATCTCCACCGTCGGCTGGACGCCGGGCATCGACCGCCTCGCCGAGACCGACATGCCGATCCGCCTCGCGCTGTCGCTGCACGCCGCCGACGAGACGCTGCGCTCGCGGATCATGCCGGTCAACGACCGCCATCCGCTGCACGAGGTGCTCGCCGCCTGCGAGCGGTTCTACGAGCGCAAGAAGCGCATGATCTTCATCGAGTACGTGATGCTCGACGGCGTCAACGACGGGCCCGAGCACGCCGCGCAGCTCGCGCGGGTGCTGGACCCCAAGCGCTACAAGGTCAACTTGATCCCCTACAACCCGACCGGCAGCTACGACGGGTCGGGGCGCGACACGATCGAGGACTTCCGCGCCGTGCTCGAGGAGCACGGCGTCAGCGCGACCGTGCGGCTGACGCGCGGGCAGGACATCGACGCCGCATGCGGCCAGCTGGCCGCCAAGGCGCTGGCATCGTAGCTAGGGTCGCGCGACGATGCCCGCGCTGACCACCGCCGACCTGCACCGCCAGGTCAGGGAGCTCGAGCGCGCCCATCGCCGCGGCGACGCCGGCGCCCTGGCCCGCGTCGCGCCGTACCGGCCGGACCCGGCCAAGCCGCTGAAGGTCGCGGGCGCGCAGCTGGTCGTCGCGCGTGAGCACGGCTTCCCCGGGTGGGCGCAGTTGCGGTCCTACGTCGAGCGCGTGGCCGGCGGCGGTGGCGCGCTGGAGTTCGCGTTCCACGAGGACTTGGACTACTACGAGGAGCGCGCCGAAGGGCTCCTGGCGTCCGCCCAGGACGGGACGCCGGGCGCGGTCGCGGCGTTCGAGGGCGCCGGCCTGGAGCTCACGAGCGAGGGCGCGCGGGCCGTCGTGGCGGGCCGCCACGGCTTTCCGTCCTGGACGGCGCTGCGGCGCCACGTCCGCGGGCTGCGGGAGAGCGGCGAGCCGTTCGCGCGCGCCTACGTCGCCCTCGAGGCGGGGGATCTCGAGACGCTCCGGGCGTTGCTGGAGCGCTTCCCGGAGCTGGCGCTCGCGCACGGAACCAACGGGAACGACCTCATCAACATGGCCCGCGACGAGGCGACCACCCGGCTGCTGCTGGAGCACGGCGCCGCGGCCGGTCATGCCAACGCCCACGGGTGGACGCCACTGCACCAGGCCGCGTACGCCGGCGCGGTGGGGCCGGTCCGCATGCTGCTGGAGGCGGGAGCGCCGGCCGACGTCTCGGGCCGCGGGGCGGGCGGCACGCCGCTGGTGATCGCCCTGTTCTGGGGTCACCGCGACGCGGCCGAGGTCCTGGCGGCGGTCGACGGCGGCCCGCATCCCGGCAACCTGCGTGTCGCCGCGGGCCTCGGGGACCTGGACCGCATCGGCGCGCTGGTCGGCGCCGACGGGATCGTGGCTGAGGCGGCGGGGGCGCTGCGCGGGTTCTACCGCCCCCACTCCGGCTTCCCGGCGTGGGCCCCGGCCGAGGACCCGCAGGAGATCGCCGACGAGGCGCTGTCGTGGGCGGCGCGCAACGACCGCGTCGACGCCTTGTCGCTGCTCGTCGAGCGCGGAGCCCGGGTCGACGCCGACGTCTACCGTGGCACGGCGCTGGCCTGGGCGGCGGCGACCGGGCGCGTCGCGGCGGTGGAGCGGCTGGTCGAGCTCGGCGCCGACGTCGACGCCCCGACGACCTTCGGCGGTCCCGACCACGCCCAGGGTGCGACGGCGCTGCATCTCGCCGCCGGCAACGGGTCGCTGGACGTCGTCGAGGCGCTGCTGGCGGCGGGTGCCGACCCCACGCGGACCGACGCCCGCCACGAGAGCCCGCCCGCGGGCTGGGCCGAGCACGCCGGCCACGGGGCCGTCGCGGCACTCCTGCGCTCCCGCGGCGGCTGACGACGACGCCACCATCGCGCGTCGAGCGACTCTCGCGGAGGGCGCACCACCGGCCGCGTCGTCCGGACGCTCGCGATCGATGATCGCGGTGTCAGTCGTCCCTCGAGGCACGGGAGGCGCCGTGGGCCTCGGAGTCGGACTCGGAGCTGGCGGTGGCCAGCCAGCGCCAGAAGCGGCTCGCGGGGCCGGTCGGGCGGCCGCCGTCGAGGCGGACGGCACGGAGCTCGCGCGTCAGGTCGACGTCGCGGACGGGCACGGCCGCCAGCGACCCCGCGCGGACCTCGTCGGCGACCGCCAGATCCGACAGCAGCGTGAAGCCGCCCGACGCGACCGCGCGCTTGACGCTCTGGGTGCTGGCGGTCTCCAGCGCCGGCGACAGCTCGACGCCGGCCGCCGCCAGCGCCGCGGCCGCGACGGCGCGCGTCCCGGAGCCGGTCTCCCGCGTCACGTACGGCTCGCGCACGAGCTCCGGGGCCGCGATCCCCTTGCGGCGACGGGCCCAGCGATGCCCGGGCGCGACGACCACCACGATCGTGTCGCAGTGCACCGCCTGGACGTCGACGCCGCCGAGCGGGTCGAGGCCCTCGACGAAGCCGAGCTCGGCGCGGCCGTCGCGCAGCGCGGCCAGCACCCCGGTCGAGTTGACGATGTCGACCTGGACGCGCAGCTCCGGCTCACCGGCGCGGAACGCGGCGAGCCATCCGGGCACCAGGAACTCGCCCGTCGTGTGGCTGGCGGAGATCCGCAACGTGGCGGCCCCCCGGGCACGGTGGGCGCTGACGACGGCCTCGGCCTGCGCGAGCGCGGCCAGCGCCTGCTTGGCCTCCGGGTAGAGCTGCCGCGCGGTGTCGGTCGGCGCGAGGCCGAACCGTCCCCGGTCGAACAGGCGCACGCCCAGCCGCCGCTCCAGCGACTGCAGTCGCTTGGTGACCGCCGACGGCGTCAGGCCGAGCGCGTCGGCCGCCCCGTGGACGCTGCCGCTCTCGGTTGCGGCGACGAACGCCGCCAGGTCGGCACCGGACAGCGGATTGGTCAGCAGCACGGACAGCCACGCTACCGGCAGGTCCGTGACGCCGTTTCCGGACCGGAAACGACGCCGGCCCGGCGCTAGTGTCGCTCGGCGTCACCGGGAGGCTTCTCCGGCGCCGCCGCCGCGCCGGACTCCGGCACGTCGTCGGTCGCCGGGACGTCCTCGTCCTCCTCGGCCTCCGGCAGCTCCTGCGGCACGCCGTCCTCGTCGTCGCCCTCGGCGGCGGCGCCGCCCTCCGTCGCGGGCGTCGCACCCGCGCGAGCCTCGCCGGCCCGCAGCAGGCGCTCGCGCAGGTCGGCCTCCTCCTCGGGGGACGGGTCCCACTCGCTCACGTCGGGCAGGTCGTCCAGCGACGCCATCCCGAAGAGCTTCAGGAACAGCGGTGTCGTGCGGTAGAGCACGGCGCCGAAGGGCGAACGGCCCGACTCCTCGATCAGCCCGCGCTCCAGCAGCGTGCCGGCCGCCGAGTCGGCGCTGACGCCCCGGATGCGCGTGATCTCGGGCCGGGACACCGGCTGCAGGTAGGCGACGATCGCCAGCGTCTCGGCCTGGGCCGGCGACAGCGGCGGCGTGCGCGGCTTGGACAGCAGGCGCCGGGCGGCCGCCTCGGTGTCCGGTGCGGTCGCCAGCGTCCAGCCGCCGGCCAGCTCGCGCAGCTCCAGGCCCCGCTGCCCGGGCGCGTAGGCCTCGCCCAGCGCGACGAGCGCCTCGGCCAGGTCCTCCTCGGCGCACTCGCACGCGGCGAGCAGCTCGGCGTCGGTGACCGGCTCGGCCGACAGGAACAGCAGCGCCTCGACGGTGCGCGAGAGATCGCTCATGCGGCTCGGGGCGGCGGGCTCATCCGCGCTCACGCGGCGGCGGAGGCGGCGCCGGGCGCGGCGGCCTCCGCGGCGCCCGAGCGGATCTCGATCTCGCCGAACGGCTCGTCCTGCGACCACGTGGCCTCGCCCTGCTTGTAGAGCTCCAGCAGCGCGAACAGCGTCACGCAGACCGTCACGCGGTCGGCGCCGGCGACGGCGTCCTCGAACGTCGTGCGCCCCGCCCCGCGCAGCAGGCGGCGCAGGTGCGCCAGGCGGTCGGCGACCGACACGCGCGGGATCGTCAGATGGCGGATGTCGACCTCGGGCGGCATGGCCAAGAGGCCGCCGAGCGCCTTGCCCAGGCGCGCCGGC
>JAWVGD010000145.1:0-6766 GCA_033855515.1 Baekduia sp. | reverse complement strand
CCGTGGCGCGCGCGTTCGTCAACCACCCGCCGCTGCTGCTGGCCGACGAGCCGACCGGCAACCTGGACCCCGAGACCTCGGTCGGCATCATGCAGCTGCTGTACCGGATCAACCGCACGGGCACGACCGTCCTGGTCGCCACGCACGACGCGACGATGGTGGACCGCATGCGGCGCCGCGTCCTCGAGCTGCACCAGGGCCGCCTGATCCGTGACGAGGTCGACGCGCAGTACGCGCCCCGCGACATGAACACGGCGGAGTTCGGCGCGCTGCTGCGCGAGCCGGCGCCCGCCCCGCGCCGCGGGCCACGCACCGAGCGCGAGCGCGACTCGGGCGATTTCGACGACATCTTCCCCGCGGAGTCATGAAGCCGGCCTTCTTCATCAAGGAGGCGATGCGCTCGATCGGCCGCAACGCCATCCCGTCGTTCGCCGCGATGGCGTCGGTGCTCGTCACCGTCCTCGTCCTCGGCGTGTTCATCCCCGTCGTCCAGGCGACCACCGGCGCCGCCAACGAGGTGCGCGGCCGCGTGCTCGTCGACGTGTATCTCAAGAAGGACGCCACCCAGCAGGACGTCGCCCGCGTCCAGGGGCTGCTGCGCTCCGGCCGCGTCCAGCACGTCGGCAAGGTGGAGTACGTCTCCAAGGCCCAGGCCTACGCGCAGGAGAAGCGGCGCAACCCGGAGGCCTACCAGCTGCTGGGGGCCAACCCGCTGCCCGACACGTTCCGCGTCACGCCCGACACGCCCGACAACATCGGCAGGCTGCGCGACGCCCTGGCGCCCCCGGCGGTCTCCGGCGGCGGCCGCTCGCCGATCGACGGCGCGATCGAGCAGGTCAAGAACCGCAAGGACGAGACCACGAAGATCCTCACCGCCACGCGCGTGGTGAAGCTCGCGATGGGCGGCCTGGCGATCCTGCTGGTCATCGCCTCGGTCCTCCTGATCTCCAACACGATCCGCCTGAGCCTGTTCTCGCGCCGCCGCGAGGTCGAGGTGATGAAGCTCGTCGGGGCGACCGACTCGTTCATCCGCTGGCCGTTCGTCATCGAGGGCGTCGTCCTCGGTGGCCTGGGCGGCCTGAGCGCGGTGGCGCTGCTGGGCGTCGGCAAGGTCGCGTTCCTGGACCCGCTGGCCTCGGACTTCGCGCTCATCGCCGCGCCGCAGACCATCGGCTTCGCGCTCCTGGCGGCGCTGCTGCTGATCGCCAGCGTGGCGGTCTCGGCCGCGGGCTCGAGCCTGTCGCTGCGCAAGTTCCTGCGGGTCTAGGGAAACGCTGGCCCAGAGGGCCAGGTTCCCTTGCGGGTGTTCGCCCAGGGGGCGAAACCCGCGGGTCTAGGGGAGCACCGGCCCAGGGGGGCGGGTTCCCTTGCGGGTGTCGGCTCCAGGGGCGAACCCGCGGCGGGATAGGGACTCACGCTCCTAGGCAACCGCGTACGCTCCGCCGATGGAGCTCGAGGACCGGTTCGTCACCGTCGACGGCGTGCGCCTGCACTACGTCGAGGCGGGGCAGGGGCCGCTCGTCGTGCTCCTACACGGCTTTCCGGAGTTCTGGTGGTCGTGGCGGCGGCAGATCCCGGCGCTGGCCGCCGCGGGCTTCCGCGTCGTGGCCGTCGACCAGCGCGGCTACGCGCAGTCCGACCGGCCGCCGCACTGGCGCGACTACCGGATGGAGCGCCTCGCGGCCGACGTCGCCGGGCTGATCGGGGCGCTCGGCGAGGAGCGCGCGCACGTCATCGGCCACGACTGGGGCGCGGCGGTCGCATGGGCCGTCGCCACGCTGCACCCCGAGCGCGTGGAGCGCCTGGCGATCCTCAACGTCCCGCACCCGGAGCGGATGGAGCATGCCCTGCGCACGTCGCCCCGGCAGCTGCTGCACAGCTGGTACATGTTCTTCTTCCAGATCCCGTGGCTCCCGGAGCGTCTCATGCGCCTCGGGGGCCGGCGGACGTTGGAGAAGGCCTACGCGGACGCCCGGCCCGGAGCCTTCACGGCCGACGACCTCGCCCGCTACGAGCGCGCGCTCCTGGGCCCCGGCGGGCTGAAGGGCCCGATCGACTACTACCGCGCCGCGCTGCGTCGTACGCCGTCCTCCAACCGCGCGCTGTACCGCCCGATCCCGGCGCCCGTGCTCGTCATCTGGGGCGAGCAGGACCGGTTCCTCGGCGCCGGGCTGGCCGATCCCGATCCGCGGCTGGTGCCCGACGTGCGCGTCGTGCGGCTGCCCCAGGCCAGCCACTGGGTGCAGCACGACGAGCCCGACGAGGTCAACCGGCTGCTGCTCGAGTTCCTTGGTGTCGCTGCGCCCGTCGCCACCACCTAGCCTTCGGGGCTCATGTTCCGCCGCGTCCTCGTCTCGTTGGTCCTCTGCCTGGTGCTGCTCTGCGCCGGGATCTATCTCGGCGGCCATCCCAACGCCCTGCCCGGGGTCGTCCGCGACCCGCTCGTCGGCGACAAGGACACGCGCGTCGTGCGCGAGGCGATCGATCGCGTGAACGAGATCTACTACCGGCCGATCCCGCGCAGCGCGCTGGCCGACGACTCGATCAAGGGCATCGTCGCCGCGCTGCACGACCGGTTCTCCAACTACTTCACGCCGGCCGAGTACGCGAAGTTCAAGATGCAGCAGAGCAGCGAGTTCGCCGGGATCGGCGTGCAGGTCAGCCAGACCCCCGCGGGCTTGCGCATCGTCGAGGTCTACGACGCCTCCCCGGCCAAGAAGGCCAAGATCCACAGCGGCGACGTCATCGTCGGCGTCGACGGCCACCCGCTCAAGGGCCGCAAGAGCGATCAGTCGGTCGCGCTGATCCAGGGCCGGATCGGGACCGACGTCCGGCTGAGCGTCCGCCACGGCGCCACGTCTCGCGACGTCGTCCTGACGCGCTCGACGATCTCCGTCCCGGCGGTCAGCTCGACCGAGAAGAGCGTCAAGGGCCGCAAGCTCGCGGTCGTGCGCCTGGCCCAGTTCTCCTCCGGCGCCCACGCGGAGGTCGCCGCCGCGCTGCGAAAGGCGCTCGCCGACAAGTCCAAGGGCGTGGTGTTCGACCTGCGCGGCAACCCGGGCGGCCTGGTCACCGAGGCCCAGCTGGTGGCCAGCGCGTTCCTCAGCGACGGCAAGATCGTCACGACCAAGGGGCGCGCGGTGCCGTCGCGGACGCTCAGCGCGGTCGGCGATCCGGTCGCGCCCAAGACGCCGCTGGTGGTCCTGGTCGACCGCAACAGCGCGTCGGCGGCCGAGATCGTCGCGGGAGCTCTCCAGGACCGCCACCGCGCGGAGCTCGTCGGCACGCGCACGTTCGGCAAGGGCGTCTTCCAGGAGGTCATCGACCTCCAGAACGGCGGCGCGCTGGACATCACGGCGGGGCAGTACTTCCTGCCGTCGGGACGCAACCTCGGCGGCGCCGGCGTCGACACGGGCAGCGGGTTGACCCCGAACGTCGCTGCCCAGGACGACCCCAAGACCCCCAAGAAGGACGAGGCGCTGGACAAGGCGCTCGACGTCCTGGCGGGTAAGGTCGCCCGCTGAGGCGGGCGTCGCCCGATGACCTCCGGCGAGACCTTCACGGTCGGGCTTCTGGCCAAGCGCGGCCGCTTGGTCGTGGTCGAGCCGTTCTTCGACCCGCGGCGCGGGAAGAGCCAGGTCGTCGATCCGGGACGCGACGCGCGGCCGGGGCAGCTCGTGCTCGTCAAGGCCGGTGGCGGCGGCAAGCGCCGCTCGGCCAAGGGCCACCCGAAGGTCGTCCGCGTCATCGGGCGCCCGGACGTGGCGCGCGACGTGCTCGAGGCGTTGATGCTCGACCGCGGCCTGCGGCGCCGCTTCCCCGCGGGGGTCGAGCAGGCCGCCAAGGAGGCCGTCGACCGCGTGTCCGCCGACGACGCGGGCGCCGCCTCGCGCCGCGACCTGCGCGACCTCCCGACGTTCACGATCGACCCGGCCACGGCCAAGGACTTCGACGACGCGATCAGCGCCGAGGCGATCGACCCGGCCCACCCGGATCGCCGGCGCGTGTGGGTGCACATCGCCGACGTCAGCGCCTACGTCCGGCCGGGCTCGCCGGTCGACCGCGAGGCCTACCGGCGCGGGACGTCGGTCTACGTCCCCGGGCTCGTCGAGGCGATGCTGCCCGAGGTCTTGTCCAACGGCGCCTGCTCGCTCGTGCCGGGGGAGGACCGCCTGGCGGTGACCTGCGAGCTGGAGCTGCACGGCGCCGACGTCGTGCGCAGCGCCTTCTATCGCTCACTGATCCGGAGCGACGAGCGGCTGGACTACGACCGCGTCGACCGCATCTTCGCCGGCGACGAGGAGGCCCGCGCCCCGTGGGCGCAGCCGCTGGCCGTGGCGCGCGCCGCGAGCGCCGCGCTGCGCGAGCGCCGGGAGGCGGCGGGCGCGCTGGCCGTCGAGTCCTCCGAGCCGGAGTTCACGTTCGACCGCGGCGGGCACGTGGCGACCGCCGCGCCCTCGGTGCAGACCGAGAGCCACCAGCTCATCGAGCACCTCATGATCGCCGCCAACGAGGCGGTCGCGCGGCTGCTCAGCGAGCGCAAGGTGCCGGCGCTCTACCGGATCCACGAGCGCCCGGTGCCGGCGGCGGCCGAGCGGCTGCTGGAGCAGCTCGAGTCGCTCGGCGTCCCGACGCCGCCCGCGCCGGAGACCATCGGCCCCGGCGACGCGGCCGAGATCATCGCCGAGGCCTCGCAGCTGGTCGCCGCCGAGGTTCGCCGCCGCGGCGGCAAGGGCCGTCTGGGACTGACGTCGCTGGTCCTGCGGGCGCTCAAGCAGGCCCGCTACTCGCCGGAGAACAAGGGCCACGCCGGGTTGCACTCCGAGGCCTACAGCCACTTCACCTCGCCGATCCGCCGCTACCCGGACCTCGTCGACCATCGCGCGCTGCTGTCGGTCATCGGCGGCGGGGAGGACCCGCCGCGACCGCAGACGCTCGACGAGGCGGCCGAGTGGACGTCGGGGCGCGAGCGCGACGCGATGAGCATCGAGCGCGCCGCCGACGACGTCGCGCGCGCGTTCCTGCTCGAGCGTGTCCTGTTCGAGGGCGGCACCGACCGCGACTTCGACGGTGAGGTCGTGGGCCTGGTCGGCGCCGGGGCGTTCGTCGCGTTCGGCGACGGGTTCGAGGGCTTCCTGCCGGCCCGGCGGATGCGCGGCGACTGGTGGGAGCTCAACGAGGTCGGCACGATCCTCACCGGCCAGGACACGAGCGCCACGATCCGGATCGGCGACGCGGTGCGCGTGGTCGTGCGCAAGATCGAGGCGGCGCGCGGCCGCGTCGAGCTGGACATCGCCGCCTAGGCTCGGCCAGGCCCTAAAGTGAGGGCCGCATGGCCAAGGGCAAGAAGCGCAAGGTGGCACCGGGGGACGTCGCGACCAATCGCACGGCGTCGCACAAGTACGAGTTCCTCGACAAGTTCGAGGCCGGTCTCGTGCTGCAGGGGACCGAGGTCAAGGCCCTGCGCGAGTCCGGGGCCCAGCTGAAGGACGGCTTCGCCACGATCCGCGACGGCGAGGTCTGGCTCTACAACGTGCACATCCCGCCCTACGGCCCCGCGTCGCGCGACAACCACGAGCCCGAGCGCCCCCGCAAGCTGCTGCTCAACCGCCGCGAGATCGACAAGATCTCCGGGACGACGGTCGAGCGCGGGCTGACGATCGTGCCCACGCGCCTGTACTTCAAGGACTCGCGCGCGAAGATCGAGATCGCCGTCGCCAAGGGCAAGGACCGCTTCGACAAGCGCGAGGCGCTCAAGAAGCGCGACCAGCAGCGCGACGTGCAGCGCGAGCTGCGCGACGCCAACCGCTAGACCCCGCCGGGCGCGCCTACAGCGTGCGCTCGAGGTGCGTGGCCGACATCGCGCCCGCGAGCGCCACGATCAGGAGCAGGTACGTCGCGCCGATCATCAGGCGCTGGCGGCGATCGATCGCGTAGTAGGCCTCCACCGCCGGGTCGCCCGAGCGGAACTGCTTGAAGCGGTGGTAGGTCTGGTAGACCGAGACGACCGCGATCAGGATCAGGATCGGGTTCGGGATCGTCAGGACCAGCACGACCATCCCGAAGACGCCGAGCAGCCAGACCCACGGGCTGAGCGCCGCGGCGGCGCGCCCGCCGTCCAGCGGGCTGACCGGCAGCAGGTTGAACAAGTTCAGGAAGAACCCCGTGAAGGCCAGCGCACGCCAGAAGTCGTTGCCGGTGATCCCGAAGACCACGAGGCAGGCGACCGCACCCACCGTGCCCAGCACCGGCCCGGCCAGGCCGACGCGCGCCTCGGCCGCCGCGTTGCCCCCGAGCTCCTTGGCCCAGATCAGCGCGCCGAGGAACGGGATGAACAGCGGGGCGCTGACGTCCTTGACGCCCTCGCGCTTGAGCTGGATGACGTGCCCGTACTCGTGCACGAGCAGCAGCAGCACGAAGCCGACGCCGAACTTCCAGCCCCAGATCGAGCCATAGGCGACGATCGAGACGGCCATCGAGCCCGCGGTCACCAAGAACTTCACCTTGGTCAGCGCGATCAGGACGAGCTTGATCTTCCCGAAGAAGGCGACGATCGCCACCAGCGGCGCCATGAGGCGGCCCAGCAGGCCGCGGCGGTCGGCCTGAGCCGGGCCCAGGCCCTCGGGGGACTGCGGCGCCTCGGGCGGCGGCGTCAGCGGCGGATCGGAGACAGGGGCGCTGGGCGGGATCCAGCGGTCGTCGGGCACGCTCAGCAGTGTAGGTCGCGGCGGCGGACGCCCAGGCGAGTGAGCGCCCCCGCCGGTGC
>JAWVGD010000144.1:0-2935 GCA_033855515.1 Baekduia sp. | reverse complement strand
GGGAACATCGGCAGCAGCCAGATGCAGTCGACGCCGAGCCACTGCAGGTAGTCGAGCTTCTCGGTCAGGCCGACGAAGTCGCCGGAGCCGTCGTCGTTGCCGTCGTAGAACCCGCGCATGTGGATCTCGTAGAAGATCGCGCGCTTGAACCACAGCGGGTCGCGCTCGAACCAGTGCGTCGGGTCGGCGGCGCTGAGCGGCTCGAGCTTGGTGCTCTCGCCCTCGGCGGGCGCGCCCTCGGCCTGCTCGAAGCGGGTGGGACCGTCGGCCTCCAAGCTGCCCTCGCGGGCCTCGGTCGTCACTGGCCCACCACGCGCAGGACGTGCGCCTGCCGGTCGTACGGGGCGAGCCGCACGAAGTTGCCGCCGATGCGCCAGTCGTAGCGCGAGCCGTCCAGGAGGTCCTGGACCTGGAAGACCGGCGGGAGGCCGAGCTGTGCGGGCACGTTCACCAAGCCTTCCTGCGCCCACTGCGCATCGAGGCAGACCACGGTGATGACCATGTCGCCCTCGTGGCGCTTGACGTAGGCGATGAGCCCGTCGTTGGCCGTGTCGAGGAACTCGATGTTGGACAGATGCTGGAGGGCGGGGTGCGCGCGGCGGGCCTCGTTGAGCAGCCGCACCAGGCCGTTCAGCGGGGCGCCCCGCAGCGTCCGCTCCTTGGCCTCGTACTTCTCGGAGTCGAGGTACTCCTCGCTGCCCTCGCGCACCGCGGTGTGCTCGATCCACTCATAGCCCGAGTAGATGCCGTAGGTCGGGCTGAGGGTCGCGGCGAGCACGAGGCGCGCCTCGAACGCCGGGCGGCCGCCGTGCTGGAGCTGCTCGGTGAGGATGTCGGGGGTGTTGGCGAAGAAGTTGGGGCGGAAGTAGTCCTGGCTCTGGTAGGCGAGCTCCAGGACGTACTGCTCCAGGTCCCACCGCGTCTGCTGCCAGGTGAAGTAGGTGTAGGACTGGTTGAAGCCGACCTTGGCCAGCGTGCGCATCACCGCGCGGCGCGTGAACGCCTCGGCCAGGAAGATCGTGTCGGGGTGCTTGGCGCGCACCTCCGCGATGAGCCACTCCCAGAAGGCGATCGGCTTGGTGTGCGGGTTGTCGACGCGGAACACCTTGACGCCGCGCTCGACCCACAGCAGGACGACCTTCAGGAGGGCGTTCCACAGGTTCTTCCAGTCGTCGGACTGGAAGTTCACGTTGTAGATGTCCTGGTACTTCTTGGGCGGGTTCTCGGCGTACTTCAACGAGCCGTCCGGGCGGCGGTGAAACCACTCGGGGTGCTCGGCGAGCCAGGGG
Source organism: Baekduia sp. (assembly GCA_033855515.1). Taxonomy (GTDB): domain Bacteria; phylum Actinomycetota; class Thermoleophilia; order Solirubrobacterales; family Solirubrobacteraceae; genus Baekduia. The sequence continues at coordinate 1,646 of JAWVGD010000144.1, read as the reverse complement.
TGGTCGGCCGAGCACTGGATCGCGAAGTCGATCGCGATGTGCATGCCGTGCTGCTCGGCGGCCTGCACCAGCTCGGCGAAGTCGTCGAGCGTGCCGAGCTCCGGATGGACGGCCTCGTGGCCGCCGACGCCCGCCAGGCCGATCGCCCACGGGCTGCCGGGGTCGCCCTCGCCCGCGGTGAGCGCGTTGTTGCGGCCCTTGCGGTTGGTCTCGCCGATCGGGTGGATCGGGGTGAGGTACAGGACGTCGAAGCCCAGCGCCGCGATGTCGGGGACCGCGGTGGCGGTGCCGCGGAAGCCGCCCCACGACCGCGGGAAGACCTCGTACCAGCTGCCGAAGCGCGCGTGCACCGGGTCGACGTCGACCGCGAAGGGCTCGTCCAGGGTCGCCGACTCGCTGCGGTCGGGATGGCGCTCGACGGCGGCCGCGAGCTCCGGGCCGAGCGCGGCGTCGTGTTTGGCCTCCTCGGGCGCGGACGCGTCGGTCAGCGTGGCGAGCGCGTGCTCCACGAGGCGGCGGTCCGAGGCGGACCTGATCCGCTCGGCGGCGGCCTGGAGCAGCACGACGCCCTCGCTCAGCTCGCCGGCGAGGTCGTGCTGGCCGCCTTCGACCTTGCGGCGCAGCTCCTCGCGCCACGACGCGAAGCGGTCGATCCAGGCGTCGATGGCCCACTGCCAGCGCCCGAGGACGTCGTCGATCGGGAAGCTGCCGATCCAGGTGTCGCCGTCGATGTGCTTGTCGATGTGCGTGAGCGGCGACTCGTGCCAGCGCCGGCCGCCCGGGGCCTTCCAGCGCACGACGGCGCGCAGCACGTCGTGGCCATCGGCGAAGATGGTGGCGCGGACGTCGACGCTCTCGCCCGGCGTGCGCTTGATCGCGAAGCGCCCGCCGTCGACGACGGGCTCGGGGGCGAGGATGACGATGCGCGGCGGGGCCGCGAGCTTGGCGCGTTTGCCCGCACCGCCGTTCTTGACGACGCGTGAGGACGTGGGTTGATCGGTTCCGCGAGCGGGCACTGTTGTCGACTCTTCCCAGAATGGCCTCGGATATCCCGTGACCGTAAGCACAAACCACCTCACCGGACGATCGAGTGGCGTCCAGCTGCATCTCACATCGTTGCCGGGTGGGCGGCTCGGGCCCGAGGCCCGCCGTTTCGTCGACTGGCTCGCCGCGGCGGGGCAGTCGTGGTGGCAGATGCTCCCACTTGGACCGCCCGACCGCTACGGCTCGCCGTACAAGGCGTCCTCGGCGTTCGCCGCATGGCACGGCTTCCTCGAGGATCCCGGCGCGGAGGTCGCGCCCGAGGAGCTCGACGCGTTCCGCGAGCGCCACGCGTTCTGGGCGCCGTCGCTGCCGGCGCGGATGCTGCCCGACCAGGTGCGCTTCGCGCGCGAGTGGACGGCGCTGCGCACCTACGCGCGCGAGCGCGGCGTCGGCCTGATCGGCGACGTCCCCATCTACGTCGCGCCCGGCTCCTACGACCAGAAGGCGTGGCCCGAGCTCTTCCTCGACGGCATCGTGGCGGGCGTGCCCCCGGACGCGTTCACCGCCGCCGGCCAGCGCTGGGGCAACCCGATCTACGACTGGCCGGCGCTGCAGCGTCGCGGCTACCGCTGGTGGGTCGAGCGCTTCCGGCGCGTGTTCGA
>JAWVGD010000143.1:0-3854 GCA_033855515.1 Baekduia sp. | reverse complement strand
TCGCGGACGTCTTCGGCGGGCCGCCCGCGACCGTGGGAGCGTGCGTCCCTCATCCGCCGCCGGTTTCGCCCCCTCGGCGAACGCTCGCGACGGAACCTGGCCCTCTGGGCCAGTGTTCTCCTGCTAGGCCGCGGGCTCCTCCGCGGCGCCCAGGACGGACGCCGCGGCGGTGTCGTCCCCGGTCCCGCTGAGCACCAGCACCGCCACGTCGTCGCGCTGCTCGCCGAACTCTTGCAGCGCGTCGTCGATGTGCTGGGCGATCGCGTCGGCCGGCTGCGCGCCCACGTCGCCCAGCACGGTCGCCAGCCGCTCGGGGCCGAAGCGGCCCCCCTCGGGGCCGCGCGTGTCGGTCACGCCGTCGGTGTAGAGCACCAGCGCGTCGCCGGCGCCGAGCAGCACCTCGGTGACCGTCCAGCGGCCCTCGGGGAACGCGCCCAGCAGCGTGCCGGACCGGCCGACCGGGAGGACGTCGCCGGCGGCGGTCACCAGCAGGGGCGAGGGATGCCCCGCGCACACGACGTCGAGCCGGATGCCCTTCGGCGTCTCGTGCACGCCGACGCAGACGGCGGTGCAGATCTGGCGCCGGTCGGCGTCGGCGCCGAGCGTGGCGTTGAGCCGCGCGAGCATCCGCGTCGGGTCGTCCTCGTACTGGGCGACGGTCCGCATCGTGTACCGCGCCAGCGACGTGATCGCCGCCGCGCCCGGCCCCTTGCCGGTCACGTCGCCCATCATGACCATCCAGTTCCCGCGGCCCTCGAAGAGGTCATAGAAATCGCCGCCGACGTCGGTCGCCGCGCCCGCCGCGCGGAACCGCGCCGCGATCGCCAGCCCGGGGATGATCGGCAGGCGCGGCGGCAGCAGCGAGCGTTGCAGCGTGGTGGCGATGTGCGTGCGGGCTTCGTGGACGCGCGCGTGCTCGACGGCGATCGCCGCGCGCTTGGCCAGCTCCTCGGCGACCTCGAGGTCCGCCGGGCCGAGCAGGCGCCCGCTGGCCGACGTCGTCGCCAGCTGCATGGTGCCGATCACGGTGTCGCCGATCGGCATCGGGACGATGAGCATCGAGCGCGTGTCGATGCTCCGCATCAGCTCGGCGTGGCGCGGCGACTGGGCGTAGCGCTCGATGTCGCCGGGGTCGACGCGCTCCCACACCACCGGGCGACCGGTGCGCAGCACCTCGGCGGGGCCGCGCCGGTCGGCCGGGTCGGGCGGGAAGTCGCGGCGCCACTCGTGCAGCAGCTCGACGTGGTCGAGGTCGCGGTGCGCCACGGCCATCTGGACCAAGGCGCCGCGGTCGTCGCGGAGGTCCACCCGCGCCCAGTCGGCCAGCTCGGGGACGACCGCCCAGGCGGCCTTGTCGATCGTCGCGTCGGCGTCCAGCGAGGAGCCCAGGAGCTTGCTCGCGTTCGACAGCAGCCGCTCGCGGATCTCCTGGCGCTTGACCGCGGTCAGGTCCTCGCCGACCCACACGACGAAGTCGACGGCGCCCTCGGCGTCGCGGACGGGCACGGCCCGGGTCAGCAGCCAGCGGTCGCGCCCCGTCTCGCGGTCGATGACGTGCATCAGCCGTGGCGCGGGCTCCTCGCCGGCCAGCGCCTTGACGACCAGGAGGTCCTCGGGGCCGATCGGGTCGCCGTGCCCGTCGAGCAGCGTCCAGCGCGACAGCAGCGCGGCGCCACCGGCCTGGACCAGCGCCTCGGCGCTCTCGGCGCCGGCGAACTCCGCCGCCGACCGGTTGGCGAAGCGCAGGCTGCCGTCGGGAGCGATCGCCGCCACGGCTTCGCCGAGGTTCTCGACGATCGCCTCCAGACGGCCCTCGGCCCGGCGCAGCTCGTCGAAGAGGCGGGCGTTGTCGAGCGCCAGCGCGGCCCGGCCGGCGAGGTCGCGGCCCAGCTGCACCTCGTCGTCGGCGAACGGCTCGCGGCCCGCGCGGCGGACGAACGACAGTGCTCCGAACGTCGCCCCGCGCCCGATGAGCGGCAGCGACAGCACCGACCGGTAGTGGAAGCCGACGACGTGGGCGACGTGCTCGGGGCTGTCGGCGTACTCGTGGACCTCGCGCGGCAGGTCCTGCAGGAGCACCGGCTCGCCGGTCCGCAGGGCCCGCGAGACGGGATGGTCGCTGTCGGGGTCCAGCGGATGCTCCTCGCGCAGGCGGCGCAGGTCGTCGGCCACCGCGGGGTCGACGGCGCTGGTCACCGCGCCGCGCAGCGAGCCGTCGGGCTGCACGAGATCCAGGACCGCGACGTCGCCGAGCTGGGGGACGTAGAGGTCGGTGAGGCGCGCGAGCGTCGCGTGCGGGTCCAGCGGCGACTCGAGGAGGTCGCTGACCCGGGCCAGCTGATCGGCGCGGCGCCGGGCACGGCGTGCGACGGCCTGCTCGTCGTCGCGGGCCGCGGCGGTGCCGGCCAGCCGCTGCTGGGCGGCCACGAGCCCGACGGCCAGCGCGCCGCCGGCGGCGACGGCCACGATGGCGGTCACGCCCTGGCTCCTGCCGAGGACGTGGTCGGAGGCGGCCAGGCCGACCGCGGTGGCGGTGGCGAGCACGGCGGCGCCGGTGGTCTCGAGCGTCGTCGCGCGCGAGGCGGCGACGAGCGGGCCGACGACGAGCAGCGGCACGAGCACGGTGCCCGACCCGGCGAGCAGGTCGACGGCGACCACGAGCGCCATCAGGACGACGGCGGCCGGGAGTGCGCGCGACCGCGTCGTCAGGGCGCCGGCCAGCCGGTCTGCGTGCTCCACGCCGACGATGCTATGCGGGCCGCGCCCGATCCGCCACGGTTGGCGGTCCGGACGCGGCCCGCGTTACTAGCGGCTGGTCGTCGGTGCGGGCGCCGCGGCGGGCTCCAGCGCCAGCTCGAGCACCTCGTTCACCGTCATGACGGGGTGAAACGTCATGGCCTCGCGCACGTCGGCCGGGACGTCGTCGAGATCCCCGCGGTTGCGCTCGGGCAGGATCACGTCGGTGAGTCCGGCGGCGTGCGCCGCGAGCACCTTCTGCTTGAGCCCGCCGATCGGCAGCACGCGGCCCTGCAGCGTGACCTCGCCGGTCATGCCGACCGTGTGCTTGACGGCGCGGCCGGTGAGCAGCGACGCCAGCGCGGTCGTCATCGTGACGCCGGCGCTCGGGCCGTCCTTCGGGATCGCGCCCGCGGGGACGTGGACGTGGAACTCGCGCTCCTCGAACACCTCGGGGTCGATCCCCAGGTCCTCGGCGTGGGCGCGCACGAAGGTGAGCGCGATGCGCGCGGACTCCTTCATGACGTCGCCGAGCTGGCCGGTGAGCTGCAGGCCGGGCTTGCTGGACCTCGTGGCGTTGGCCTCGATGAACAGCACGTCGCCGCCGGTGCCCGTGACGCTGAGGCCCGTCGCGACGCCGGGGACGGCGGTGCGCTGGGCGACGTCGTGGAACACCTTCTGGCGCCCGAGGGCGTCGCGGACGGCGTCGAGGTCGAGCGCCACCGGCGCGGTGACGGTCTCCGACGCGATCCGCGTGGCGGTCTTGCGCAGCAGCGTGCCGAGCTCACGCTCGAGCTGCCGCACGCCCGCCTCACGGGTGTACTCGGAGATCACCGTGCGCAGCGTGCCGTCGTCGACGGTCACCTCGTCCTCGCGCAGGCCGTTGCGCTCGCGCTGGCGGGCGAACAGGTAGTCGCGGCCGATCGCGACCTTCTCCTCGACGGTGTAGCCGTCGAAGCGGATGACCTCCATGCGGTCCAGCAGCGGGCACGGGATCGTCTCGGCCTGGTTGGCCGTGGCGATGAAGACGACCTCGCTCAGGTCCAGCTCGACGTCGAGGTAGTGGTCGCGGAACGTGGAGTTCTGCGCCGGGTCCAGGACCTCGAGCAGGGCCGCGC
>JAWVGD010000142.1:0-6479 GCA_033855515.1 Baekduia sp. | reverse complement strand
GCGCCCGCCGCCAAGGGCCCGACCGTGGTCACGGTCGCGCCTCCAGAACCAGGTTGAACGGCGTCTCGCCGGCGCGCCGGAACCGCGTGAACCCGCCGGCGGTGACCACGTCGCCCAGCCGCGCCTCGCCGGCCTGCGCCCCCAGGGCGAGCCCCACGTCCTGTGACAGCGACGCGGGCGTGCACAGCAGCGTCGACGCGGCGTAGTAGATGCGTCCGACCGGGTTCAGGTTGTCCTCGACCCGGTCGCCGGCGAACGGCTCGACGATGAGCCACGTGCCGTCGCCGGCCAGCGTCTGGAACACGTGGCGCGCGGCGCTCACCGGGTCGCCCATGTCGTGCAGGCAGTCGAACGTCGTCACCAGGTCGTAGCCGGCTCCCGGGTAGTCCTCGGCGGAGGCGACCTCGAACCGGACCCGGTCGGCGACGCCGGCCGCGCGGGCGCGCTCGGTCGCCTGCTCGATGGAGAGGTCGTGGTAGTCGAAGCCGACGAACGTGGACTCCGGGTAGGCGGCCGCCATGATCAGCGTCGAGGCGCCGTGACCGCAGCCGACGTCGGCCACCTGGGCGCCCGCGCGCAGCTTGGCCTCGACGCCGTCCAGCGCCGGGATCCACGACTGCACGAGGTTGGCCTGGTAGCCGGGGCGGAAGAAGCGCTCGCAGCCCTCGAACACCCCGTGGCTGTGCTCGTGCCAGCCGACCCCGGCGCCGTCCCGGAACGACTCCGTGATCCGGGGCTCGTCGCGGACGGCGGCCGCCATGAGCTCGAAGGCTCCCGGCAGGAACACGGGGCTGTCCTCGTCGGCGAGCACGAGGGCGTGCTCGGCGGGCAGCCGGTAGCGGTCGGTCTCGGGGTTGTAGGTGAGGTATCCGCCCGCCGCCTGCGCGTTGCACCACTCGCGCACCTGGCGCTCGTTCGTGCCGGTGCGCTCCGCGAGCTCGGCCGCGGTGACCGCGTGGGCGTCCGCCATCGCCTTGTACAGCCCCAGCCGGTCGCCCATCACGACCAGCGCCGCGTTGAGCGTGGCGCCGAGCTCTCCCAGCGCCTGGCCCACGAACTGCTCGACCTTCGTCTCGTCGATCGCCTGCATCGTCATCCTGCTCGACCTCCTGGTGGGTTGGATCGAGCGACCGTAGGCTCGCGGCCGGGCCGTCGCATCGGGAGGGGCTCCTGGTCCTTGTCGCGCGGAGCGGCGAGGGCATCGGCGAGCCCGGCGCGCGAGCTGACGCCGAGCTTCCGGTACACCTTGCGCAGGTGGTAGTCCACCGTCTTGGGGCTGAGGAAGAGCTTCGCCGCCGCCTCGCGCGTGGTCTGGCCCTCGGCGAGGACGAGCGCGACCTGGAGCTCGCGCGGGGTGAGCTGGTCCAGCGTGCTCGGGTTGCGACGGCGCGCGGTCTCCCCGGTGGCGAGCAGCTCGAGCCGCGCGCGCTCGGCCCATGGCGCCGCGCCGAGATCGTCGAACATCTCGAGCGCCCGGCGCAGCTCCACCCGCGCCTCCACGCGCCGGCGCGCGCGCCGCAGCCACTCGCCGTGGCACAGGCGGGTCCTCGCCTCCTCGAAGCGGTCGGGGGTCAACGCGTGCAGCCCCAGGGCGCGCGCGAACCCGGGCGAGCCGCCGAGCATCCCCGAGCACCGCGCCAGCCGCGCCAGCGCCCACGGCTGGCCTTTGGCCTCGGCGCGCCGGGCGAACTGCGCCAGCCGCTGATGCGCGGTCGGGGCACGGTCGAGCCGGAGCAGGGCCTCGACGAGCTCTGGCACCGGCGAGACGTCAGGGTCCTCGATGCCGCGCTCGGCCAGCAGCTGCTCCTTCTCCTCCATCCACGTGACGGCCTCCTCGACGTTGCCGAGGCCGAGCTCGAGCTCGGCGAGCGCGTCGAGCGCCCAAAGGCGAAAGAAGCCGAGCCCGAGCCGCTCGGTCAGCGCCAGGGCCTCGGCGGCACGTGCGCGGCACGTCTCCTCCCGGCCCTGACGGGCGTGCACGCAGGCCACGCCGGCCAGAGCGGCGCTCAGCGAAGTGCCTTGCCCGGTCTCGCGCGCGAGCCGGATCGCCTCCTCGTACAGCGCTTCGGCGACGGCCCAGCGATCGCTCGTCGCGGCGTCCCGCGCCGCGAGCCAGAGCGCGAACGGCAGCGCACCGAGCGCTCCTTCGCTTCGCGCGGAGGCGATCGCACGCGCCACGAGCGCGCGGCCCTCGGTCCGCTCGCGCAGCCACAGCGGCCCGAGCGCCGCCCACGAGAGCAGCCGCGGATCCCCCGACAGCGCATCTGATCGTTCGAGGATCTCCACCGCCTCGCGCACCAGGCGCGCGCCCGCCTCACCGCGCCCATTGAAGATCAGCGCCGTGCCGAGCGCGAGGCTCGCCAAGAACCGCCGGCGCGCGCCGGCGCCGGGACCCAGCGCGTTCCACGCGCCGCGCGCCGCCCGGAGCATCGGTTCGGGGCGCGCCGCGTACAGGCACGCGTCGGCGGCCTCGGCGAACATCACGACCGCGCGGGCCGGGTCCAGCACGGCCGCCCGGGAGAGGATGTCGTGGGCCTCCATGACCTGGCCGGAACGCAGTGCGGCGTGGCCGCGCAGGTGGTCGATGTCGAGGCGCAGGGCGTCGTCGGTGCAGCAGGCGCTCGCGTCGTCGAGCAGGAGCGTCACGCGTTCGGCCTGCCCGGCGAGCCACGCCGCCTCCGCCGCCGCGAACAGCCGCCGGGCGCGGTCCGGGGCGGCGTCGGTGAGACGCGCCGCGCGCTCGAACGACATGCCGGCCGCGGCGTAGGCGCTGCGGGCGCGCGCGCGGCGCCCGGCCGCCTCCAGCGCATCGGCGGCCTCCGCGTCGGGGCCGATCGCGGCGGCCGCCAGATGCCAGGCACGGCGGTCGGGATCCCCCGGCGCCGCGGCAAGCGCACGATGGGCAGCGCGGCGGTCGGCGGCCGACGCCGAACGGTAGGCGGCCGACCGCGCCAGCGGATGGGCGAACGCGAGCGCGCCGGGGGAGACCGTCACCAGGCCGGCGCGCTCGGCCGCATCGAGCGCCGCCAGCTCCACACCGACCTGCGCCGCGGCACGTTGGAGCACGCCGAGATCTCCCGCGCCCTCCGTGGCGGCAAGCGCGAGCGCGCGGCGGGCCGGCTCCGGCAGCAGCTCGATGCGGCGCGCGAACGAGCGCTCGACGCTGGTCTCGACCGGAAGCGGGGGCTCGGCGACGACGTCGGCGGCGGCGCCGGCCAGCTCGACCAACGCCAAGGGATTGCCGAGCGTCAGCTCGTAGATCCGGTCGGTGGCGCCGGACGGGAGCGGGCGCCCGGCGCGGTGCTCCAGCACGGCGGCCGACGTCTCACGGTCCAGCCCACCAAGCGTCAGCGTCGGGAGCGACGACTCGCGAGCGCCGGGGCGGGTCGCGATCAGCACGGCCGCCGCGTCGGCCAGCAGCCGGCGGGCGGCGAACGTGAGGGCCGCCAGCGACGGCTCGTCGAGCCAGTGCGCGTCGTCGATGGCCACCAGCACCGGCCGGCGCTCGGCGTGGGCGGCCAGCAGGCTGAGCGTCGCGGCGCCGATGGCGAACCGGTCGCGCTCCACGCCGGGCTCCAGGGCCAGCGCCGTGCGCAGCGCGCCGGCCTGTGGAGCGGGGATCTCGTCGAGCCGGCCGAGCGCCGGTCGCAGCAGCGCCAGCAGCCCGGCGAACGGGACCTCGGCCTCCGGCTCGATGCCGCAGGCCTGGAGGACCGCCATCCCCTCGGCGCGATCGACGGCGTGCTGCAGCAGCGCGGTCTTGCCGATGCCGGGCTCGCCTGCGAGGACCAGGACACCGCTGGTGCCCAGCCTCGCGCCGGCGAGGAGCTGCTCGATCCGAGCGCGCTCGCGCACTCGCCCCATCAGCATGGTGTGCTGATCGTACGCCCGCCCCAGGAGCGGCGCGGGACGCCGGCGGACCCGCCGGCGTCCCGGCCGGGCTCAGCGGTCGGGGTTGAACAGCGGGGCCAGCGTCTCCCCGGCCAGCGTGACGGCCTCCAGGTCGTGCACGTCGGGCATGGAGAACGTGAGGCCCTCGATCCCCACGTCGCGGAACGCCTGCGCGCGCTCCAGGATCTGCTCTGGCGTGCCCGCCGTCGTGGCGGCGATCCGCTCCTCGGGGAACCCCAGCGCGCGCATCGCGTCGAGCTTGGCCCGCACGCCGTCCGCGGTCGGGGCGATCGCGAGCGTCATCATCGACGTCTTGGTGATCTCGCTCGGGTCGCGCCCCACGCTCTCGCAGTGGTCCTGCAGGACGCCGAGCAGGTGCTGGGCCCGCTCGGGGTCGCCGAAGAGGTTGCAGCCGTCGGCGTACTGGGCGACCATCCGCAGCGTCTTGCGCTCGCCGCTGCCCCCGATCAGGATCGGGATGTCGCCGCGCAGCGGCTTCGGGTTGTTGTAGGCACCGGTCACCGAGTGGTGCCGGCCGGCGACGGTCGCCTGCTCCTCGGTGAACATCGCGCGGACGATCTGCAGGTGATCCTCGAGGCGCTCGAAGCGCTCCTTCAGCGGCGGGTAGGTGAAGCCGTAGGCGTTGTGCTCCTCCTCGAACCAGCCCGCGCCGATCCCGTGGAACGCGCGGCCGCCCGAGATGATGTCCAGTGTCGTGGTGATCTTCGCGTGCTGGGCCGGGTTGCGGTAGGTGACGCCGCCGACGAGGAGCCCGAGGGCGATCGTCCTGGTTCGCGCGGCGATGGCGGCGAGCATGGTGTTGCCTTCGAACATCCAGTTCTGTGGCGGGCCGACGGGCGGGATCTGGTGGTAGTGGTCCATCAGCGTCACGGAAGTGAAGCCCGCCTGCTCGGCGGTCGTCGCGATGTCGACGAGCTTGGCGAACACCTCCTCGGGCTCGACGCCGGGGTAGTTGAAGTTCGGGAGGTGGAGGTCCAGCTGGATGGGGGCTCGCATACGTGTCACGCTACCCACCGGCGGGTTGGGGACCCACGCTCCTAGGAAACGCCGACGTGCTGCGAGCGTGCGGGCGTCACCGCGGCGATGGTGCGTCGAGCGCCGAGCTGCCGGGTCGCCTCGCGCGCCACCCGGTGCGCCGGCCGTTCCACGGCGCGGAAGAAGGCCTCGGCCGCCAGGAACGAGACCGGGACCGCCGTTACGAGGAGCACCACGAGTCCCGGCCGGTGCAGAGCGCCGGTACAGGCCACCACGATCGGGTGGTGCACGAGGTACAGGCTGAACGAGCGCGAGCCCAGCCACTGGACCGGTCGCCGCTGCAGGTTGTGCGCAACCGACCCGTACAAGAGCGGGCAGAGCACCGCAGCGGCTGCGCCGGCGACGACCATCGCGCCCCCCGGACCCTGCGCTCGTACCGCAGTGGGCAGCCAGAGGTCGGCGCCCAGCAGGCACAGGGTCGCGGCCAGGAAGGCGACAGCGCCGCGACCACCGAGCTCCTCCCGCCAGCGCGCGATCCGCTCTTCGTGCAAGGCGAGGACCAGGCCGACCGCGAACGGCGGCAGGAAGGCCATCGCCGGGTGCCCGGCGCTGAAGTCGACGCACAGCAGCGCCATCAGGACGACCGGGAGGCTCAGGCGGCGCAGCGGCGTGGCTGCGAGCAGCAGGAACGGCAGGGCGAGCGAGAAGAGCACCTCCCAGCGCAACGACCAGAGGGCGCCGTTGAGCGTCGCGTGCGTCGACGACAGCGGCAGGACCAGCGCGGCGTCGCGCGCGACCTGATCCAGGCCGACCGGTTGCGTGTAGGTCTGCAGCCAGAACCCGACGCCGGTCGCGTCGTGCGTGGTCGACGGGAACGCCATCAGCAGGAGCGCGGCGGGGATCAGCGACAGCCACGCCGGGAGGTACAGTCGCACGATCCGGCCGGCGTAGAAGGCCCTGAGCGCGACCGGGCGCGTCCGCAGCGCACGCGTGAGCACGAAGCCGCTGAGCACGAAGAACACGATCACGAACTCCGGACCCGCCCAGACGACCGCCAGCGGGGTGCGCATGAACCAGTGCGCGAGGCCGCCCGGGTCGCCGCCGAGCGTCAGCGTGGCGCTGAGCGCGCCCACGCTCCCCGCGACCACGTGCGAGAGGACCACCACCAGCGCGGCGATGCCGCGCAGGCCGTCGAGCGCCGCGAGCCTGTCGCGGTGAGACGCGCGTGGGACCACGCCTGGGTGATCGGCCGCGAGCGCGGGGTTCTGCAGCGGCGGCCCTGCGCCGGTTCAGCTCGACCACGCCAAGACCGCCGTCGACGAGCAGCTCGCCGCGGCGCGACGGGCGCCGACGGCGTCTCAGGCGGGCAGCGGCTGCACGCGCGGACGGAGGGTCACGACCGGGATGACCCGCCCACCGGCGCGGAGCTGGTAGGTCGCGAAGCCGGAGTAGTTGTCGCACGCGATCGCCCACAAGCGCTCGCGCTCCTCGCCCTGGGCGATGTCCGCGCGCATCGGCACGCGCCGGCCTTCGATCGTCACCTCGATATCGGGATCGGCCCTGAGGTTGTGAAACCACGCCGGGTGCTTGGT
>JAWVGD010000141.1:0-4446 GCA_033855515.1 Baekduia sp. | reverse complement strand
CGACGCCCTGCTCGGTGACCGCGACGGTCTTGTGCTTCTCGTCGAACTCGAAGTCGAAGTCGGCGACGAAGTCCTTGCGCGACTTGGGGTCCATGCCCTCGGGCGTCTTGCCCGGGACCATGACCTTCGCCAGCTTCGCGAACTTGACGTAGTAGTCGGCGGCGGCCTCGGGCGCGCCGGAGATGATCAGCGGCGTGCGGGCCTCATCGATGAGGATGTTGTCGACCTCGTCGACGACGCCGAAGAAGTGCATCGCGGTGGGACGCCCGTCCTCGGCGATCCGCCCGCCGTGCTGGACCTTCTCCTCGATCGTCTGCGCCATGTTGTCGCGCAGGTAGTCGAAGCCGAACTCGGAGTTCGTGCCGTAGGTCACGTCGCACGCGTAGGCGCGGACCTTGTCCTCGTACTCCTGGTTGTTCTGCAGGATGCCGACGGTCACGCCGCAGGCCTCGTACAGCGGCAGCATCCACTCGGCGTCGCGCTTGGCCAGGTAGTCGTTGACCGTGACGACGTGGACGCCGCGGCCGGCGAGCGAGTTCAGGACGACGGCCAGCGTGGCGGTGAGCGTCTTGCCCTCGCCGGTGCGCATCTCGGCGATGTTGCCGCCGTGCAGGACCATGCCGCCGATGAGCTGGACGTCGAAGTGGCGCATCTTCATGTTGCGCTTGCCCAGCTCGCGCACGATGGCGAAGGTCTCGGGGAGCACCTCGTCGAGGGCCGACTCGAGCTTGTCGTCGGTCGGCTGGCTGCGCACGTGCTCGCGCAGTGCGTCCATCCGCTCGCGAAGCTCGTCGTCGGTCTCGAGCTCGAGTTCTGGCTCGAAGTCGGCAATTCGCGCAACACGCTTCTCGTGCTGGCGGAACTGCTTCGACTCACCCATGTTCAGCGCACGGTCAAGGAGACCCATGCCCTTCAGTGTAGTCGGCGGCAGCCCGGCGGACGGGGCGAACGTATGACCGTTCGCCCCTCGCGCCGAACCCGCGCAGCTGCAGCTACATCGCGGCGGAGATGCCTCCCGGCTCGAGGCCGGGCTGGTCGGCCGCGGCCTGCCGCGACTCCCTTCGCTTGCGCCGCTTGTCGCGATGGCGCTTGACCTGGATCGCCAGCTCGTCGGCGCAGAGGTTGATCGAGTGGGCCATGTCCCGGGAGGAGTCGCAGGCGCGCAGCGTCGTGCCCTTGACCCGGAGCGTGACCTCGGCCCGGAACGCGTCCGGGTTCGACGGGTTCTGCTCCGTGATGAGCTCCACCTCCAGCGTGGCGAGCTCGGACACCTGCTTGCTCACCTTGGCGAAGCGCTTCTCCACGTGCTCTCGGACGTCGTCCGAGATGGTCATGTGGCGGCCCTTGACCTCGATCTGCATGCGGCCCTCCTGGGGGCTGGGATCACTAGGTCTTCAACACGGTAGACCCGTGCACGGATAACGGCAACGCGCCTCGACGCCCTTTGTCCCGTATTGCACGGCTTTCATCGCCGTGTGCGCGCGTAGGTCACGGCACGGACGGCGTCTGCGCCGGCCTCTCGAAGCGCCAGGGCGCACGCGTCGAGCGTCGCACCGGTCGTGTGCACGTCGTCGACCAGGATCGCGACGGGTGGGATCGCGGGGCGCGGCCGTCCGTCGCGACCCGGCCGCACAGCGACGTCGATCCGGCCTTCCGCGAGCCGCTCGGCCCTCCCGGCCCCGGCCTGACGCCCCGCCCCGCGCCGGCCTTCACCGCGCCGTACGAGCACCGGGGCCACCGGCAGCCCGCAACGGGGCGCCAGCTCGGCCGCGAGCCGGGCGGCGTGGTCGATCCCGCGGCGGCGCGCGCGCCGCCGGTCGGCCGGGACCGGCACGAGCGCGGCGCCGTCGCCGGCCCACAGCCGCGGCGGCGCGGTGGCTGCGATCTGCGCGGCCATGAGCCCCGCCAGACGCACCGCGCCACGCTCCTTGAGCCCGAGGACGACGGCGGGGACCGGTCCGCCGTAGGCCACCGGCGACCACGCGCGCTCGAACGCCATCGCCCGGGCCGGGCAGCGCGCCCCGCACGGTGCCGGCAGCCCGCAGCGCTCGCACACGTCCGGGCCGAGCCACGGCAGCGCGATCCGGCAATCGCGACACAGCGGGTCGCCACGGGCGAGGTCGCCGCCGCGCCGGCAGGCCACGCACGAAGCGGGCACGAGGAGGTCGAGCAGTGAGTCCAGGAGCACCCGCGCGATGCTGGCGCCGGACGTGTGACGGATCCTCACGCGCTCGTGACGTTCCTGCGGTGACACAATCGCGGAGGTGCTCGCCGCTGCGGCCGACACGTCGTTCTCCCTGGCCCCCGGTCCGATCCTCATCTGCCTGGTCCTGACCGTCGGCTACGTCGTGCGCTGGCGGCGCGTGCGCGCCGCCGGCAGCACCCGCGGCGCGGGCGTCGAGCGCCTCCTCGCGTGGCTCGGCGGCGTGCTCTGCGTGGCGATCGCACTGATCTCGCCCGTCGACACGCTCGCCGACCAGGTCTTCGCCCTGCACATGGTCCAGCACGTGCTGCTGCTGGACTTCGCCCCGATCCTCCTGATCCTGGGGCTGACCAAGGTGCTGCTCCGCCCGATTGCCCGGACGGTCCTGGACGTCGAGCGCGCGCTGGGCCCGATCGCCCACCCGGCCTTCGCCGTGGTGCTCTACGTCGGCTTCATGTGGCTCTGGCACGTCCCTGCGCTGTACGACGCCGCGCTGAGCCACTCCGCCGTCCACGTGCTGGAGCACACCTGCTTCTTGACCGCGGGGATGTTGTACTGGTGGCACCTGCTGTCGCCGGTGCGGGGCCGCCACCTCACCGGCCTGTCGCCCGTGGTCTACATGGCCTCGACGAAGGTCATGGTCGGGCTGCTGGGCATCTTCCTGACGTTCGCGCCGTCGTCGATCTACAGCTTCTACGAGCACGCGCCACGGGTCTGGGGGCTCACGCCCGGCGACGACCAGGCCGCCGCCGGCGCGATCATGGCGATCGAGCAGTCGATCGTGATGGGGATCGCGCTCGCCTACCTCTTCGTCCGCGCGCTGGGTGAGTCCGAGCGCGAGGAGCAGCGCCAGGAGCGCTTCGCCGACGCCGCCGCCGCCGCGGCGGCCGGCACGCCCGAGACGCCCGCCCCTCCGATCTAGCCGGGCTCGGCGGCCGCGGCGTCGCCGTCGAGCACGGCGCCGTCGGGGACCGCGGCCGGCCCGTCCACGGTCACGTCGCCGCGTACGACGACGCCCGCGCCGAACGTCACGTCGCCGTGCACGTGCAGCGCCGAGCACGCCACCAGCGACGGCGCGCCCTCGGGGAACCGCTCCTCGAACTGGCCCACGAGCTTGTAGTGGTCGGTGTCGAGGTCCACGAACGGCGGGACGCCGTCGCGCTCGGGGGCCAGGTGCACGGCGCGGCCCTCACCGATCACGTACGCGTCGGAACGCAGCGAGAGCAGGTCGTTGGTCGTCTTGACCGGGACGAACCGCGACCGCGGCACGCGCAGCGCCGCGGCGCCCTCGAAGACGCCGATGGCCGCGCCCATCGCGGTCTCGAGCTGGATGACCGGCGTCGAGCCCTTGTCGGCCGGGTCGACGGACTTGCGGTTGACGATCATCGGCAGGTCCAGCACGCCGGCGCCCGACAGGACGTCGCGCAGGGCGTGCAGGTCGACCCACAGCGTGTTGGTGTTGAAGTACCGGTGCCGCGACGTGTCCTGGAACGCGTCGACGTCCGCGTCGGGCGTCTGCGCGATCTCGCGCAGCACCAGGCCGCCATCGGAGGCGCGGCGGGCCAGGTGGCCGCCCTTGCGGTCCGACGACGTCCGGTCGGCGACCTCCATCAGGAACGGCGCTTCGGACTCCGCGAACCACGCGAGGATCCGCGGGTCGAGCACCGCGCCGAGGTTGTCGGAGTTCGACACGAACGCGTAGCGGTAGCCGTCGCCGGTCAGCGCGTCGAGCATCCCGGAGGTCACGAGCGCGGTGTAGAGGTCGCCGTGACCGGGCGGGGCCCACTCCAGGCTCGGATCGTCGGGCCACTGCACCGGCTCCAGGTCGTCGGCGCGGAGCTTGGGGACCTTGTTCTGGACGAAGTCGGCCGGCAGCCCGGCCGACAGGTCGTCGTAGCGCTCCAGCGCGGCGAGCGAGTCCTCGCGCGTGGCGAACGAGTTCATCAGCACGAGCGGGAGGCGCGCGCCGGAGCGCTCGCGCAGGTCGAGGATCTGCTCGGCGATGACGTCCAGGAACGTGCGGCCCTCCTTGACCTCCAGCAGCGACTTGGCCTTCGTCATGCCCATCGACGTGCCCAGGCCGCCGTTGAGCTTGATGACGACCGCCTGGTCCAGGAGCGCGCCGTCGGCCTCGGCCTCGAGGTCGCCGGCGTCGGGGAGCTCGGCGGCCGGCTCGATCTCCGACTCGGCCAGCGTGCCGGTCGCCCCCTCGCGCAGGCGCTCGTACTGGCGCGCGAAGCTCT
>JAWVGD010000140.1:0-5878 GCA_033855515.1 Baekduia sp. | reverse complement strand
CGCGCCGTCCCGGCCGACATGAACGTCGTGGCCGACATGTGCATCCCCGGCTACTGGCTGGCAGCGCTGTATGCCCCGGACGGGCCGCGGCGCTTCCAGTACCCGATGGGCTGGGGGACGCTCGGCTACGCGTTCCCGGCCGCGCTGGGCGCGGCGGCGGCGGGCCCGACCGTGTCGGTCTCGGGCGACGGCGGCTTCCTGTTCGCCTGTGGCGAGCTGGCCACCGCCAAGCAGGAGCGGTTGCCGCTGACCGCGGTCGTCGTCGACGACGGCGGCTACGGGATGCTGCGCTACGACCAGCGCCGCAGCGGCGTGGAGCCCTACGGCGTCGACCTCGTCACACCCGACTTCGGCATGCTCGCCCGCTCGTTCGGCATCCGCGCCACGGTGGTCGACGGCCTCGGCGATGCGTTCGGTGCGGTCCTGGCCGAGCACATCGCCGATCCGGAGCCGACCATGGTGGTGGCCCGCGCCGCGCTGACGCCCCCACCGACGACCTCGCCACGCTGGCACCGCACCGGCCCGCCGGCCTGGGCGGACCCGCTCGCCGGCATGGGCTGACCGGCGCGCCCCGTGCGCCGGCGGCTCAGGGTTTGTCGCGCGCCGGGAGATCCGCGACAGCAACGTGCGGGCGGCGGCGATCACGAGCCCGCGGTCATAGGCGGTGGCGACGGCGAAGCGGCGGTCACGGTCCGGGCGGTCGGTGTCCCCGAGGTCCGTCGCAACGTCCTGAGGGCGGGTGTTCGCGTGTGTCAGGAGAGGCGGAAGCCGAGGTCGGCGTCGACGTCGTCGACGTCCATCTGGGCCTTCTGGAGCCGGCCCGCGTAGTCCCAGTTCATCGACTGCCAGCGCGTGAACTGGTCCAGGACCCAGATCCCGGACTGCCGCGACCCGTTGCCGGAGCGCCCGTTGCCACCGAACGGCAGGTGCGCCTCGGCCCCCGAGGTGGAGTTGTTGACCGACACCATCCCGGCGCCGACGCGCTCACGGAAGCGCAGCGCGCTCGTCGGGTTGGTCGTGTAGATCGCCGAGGACAGCCCGTACCCGTGGCCGTTGGCCAGCGCCATCGCCTCGTCGAAGTCCCCGAAGCGCGCGACGCCCACCAGCGGCCCGAACGTCTCGGTGTTGGCCAACTCGTCGTCGATCCGCACGCCGCTGACGATCGTCGGGTGCACGAAGAGCCCGCGCTCCGGATCGCCGCCGACGAACCCGGCCCGCGGGTTGGCCGCGGTGATGCGCCCGACGCCGGATGAGCCCGCGACCGTGTGATGGTCGCGGATCAGGCCGAGGTGTCCGTCGACGAACGCGTCGAGGAACTTGCGGTCGATCATCGGCCCGTAGAGCACGTCCTGGGTCGGGTCGCCGATGGGCGCGGCCTGCACCGCGGCGGTCAGGCGCCCGAGGAAGTCGTCGTGCACGCGCTCGTGGACGATCGCGGTGCCCAGCGACGTGCAGCGCTGGCCCGCCGTCCCGAAGCCGCCGAACAGCGCACCCTGCACGGCGAGGTCCAGGTCGGCGTCGTCCATGACGACCATCGGGTTCTTGCCGCCGAGCTCCAGGCACGGGCTCTGCAGATGGCGGCCGCACAGCGCGCCGATCTCGCGCCCGACGGCGCTCGAGCCGGTGAAGCCGACCTTGTCCACCAGGCCCTCCTCGAGCGCCTGCTCGAGGCCCGCGAAGGTCGTCGGCCCGTCGGCCTGGACGACCTGCAGGACGCCCTCGGGCAGCCCGCCCGCCTGGAAGAGATCGCCGAGCGCGGCACCGAGCGCGGGCGTGTAGTCGGCGGGCTTCCACACCACGGTGTTGCCGCACAGCAGCGCGGGGACCAGATACCAGGACGGCACCGCGACCGGGAAGTTGCCGGCCGTGATGATCGCCGCCACGCCGACCGGCACCCGGAACGTGAAGAGCTGCTTGTCGGGCATCTCGCTCGGCACGGTCTGGCCGTAGAGGCGGCGGCCCTCACCGAGGAAGAAGTCGCAGGTGTCGACGATCTCCTGCACCTCGCCGAGCGCCTCGGCGTAGGGCTTGCCGATCTCGCGGGTGACCAGGCGCGCCAAGGCCTCCTTGTTGGCCTCGACGATCCGGCCGATCTGCTGGATCGCTCGTCCGCGCCGCGGGGCGGGGGTCGTGGCCCAGCTGTTCTGAGCACGTCGCGCGGTGCGGGTCGCGTCGACGAACGCGGCCGCGTCGGCGGTGTCGGTTTCGTACACCACGTCCTCGACGTCGGCGGGATTGACGGACACGAGGCGGCCGGGGGCGGGCATAAGCGGCCACGCTACTGCGTCCAAAGGCGTCCGCGACCTCCCGAAAAGGGTTCAAGACGGAGCCCACCTCTCCGATGTCTGAGAGGACCCTTTGCGTCACCACCTGCCATGAGACTGCTCAAGACCCTCCCCCTCGTCGTCGCCCTGCTCGCGCTGCTCGCACCCGCCGGCGCCCAGGCCGCCAACCCCGGCGTCAACATCGCCGGCGCGCCCACCCCCGACCGTGTCGCCGAGGCCATCGCCACCGGCGCCAAGACGGTCCGGATCTTCGCGCTGTGGAAGGACTTCGAGCCCCACGCCAAGGGCGAGTACCCGTCGTCCGAGGTGAACCTCACGAACTTGACCAACGCCTACGACGCCGCGATCAGGCAGCTCAACGCCGCCGGAGCCAAGCCGCTGTTCGTCGTCACCGAGGCCCCGGCCTGGGCCAACGGCTCGGCCGACGTCAACGTCCCGCCGACCAATCCGGCGGACTTCGCCGACTTCCTCAAGCGCTTCGCGGCGCACAACAAGGGCGTCGGCAACGTGTTGGGCTACGAGGTCTGGAACGAGCCCGATGAGAACGTCTTCTGGCACCCGGGTCCCGACGCCGGGCAGTACGCCGCGATGCTCCGGGCCGCCTACTCCGGCATCAAGGCCGGCGATCCGGCGGCGACCGTCGTCGCCGGGCCGATGACCGGCAACGACTACGGCTGGCTGGAGTCGCTCTACGCGGCCGGCGCCGGCGGCTCCTTCGACGTCGTCGCGGTGCACACCGACACGTCCTGCCTGGACCGCGGTCCCGACGAGTTCTACCGCGAGGCCGGCAAGCTCGCGCGCTTCACGTTCCTGGGCTACCGCACGGTGCACGACACGATGGCCGCCCACGGCGACGGCGGCAAGCCGATCTGGATGAGCGAGCTCGGCTGGTCGTCGACCAGCGGCGGCCCGGCGTCCTGCACCCGCGGGACGTGGGCCGGCCAGAAGCCGTCCGGCGTCAGCGAGGCCAACCAGGCCGCGTACCTGACCAAGGCGTTCGCCTGCCTGGCCAACGACCCCTACGTCACCGAGGCCGCGTGGTTCACGCTGCGCGACACGACGACCGAATCGGTCGACGAGCTCAACCACTATGGGTTGCTGCGCGCCGACGGCTCGCCGAAGCCGTCGCTCAGCGCCTTCCGCGCGGTCGCGGGGGCCGGCGGCGGGGCGGCCGGCAGCTGCGGCGACTTCGACGGGCCCACGATCCGCGTCGTCAAGCCGACCCCCGGCCAGCAGTTCCTCGACAAGCTCGACCTGTCGGCAGCCGCGAGCGACAGCGGCGTCGGCATCGCCCGGATCACGTTCTCCTTCGACGGGGGCCAGGAGATCCGCAACTTCACCGACGCGCTGACCAACGACGTGCCGGTGGGCCTCGCCCCGTGGCAGGGCTCCGGGAAGCTGGGCTTGGGCGCCCACACCGTCGAGGTCACCGCGCTGGACAAGAACGGCAACACGACGACCACGAGCATCCCCGTCACCAAGGTCGCCACGCTCGCCTCGACGCTCACGCCGAAGTTCAAGCTCAAGACCAAGAAGGTCAAGTGCAAGCGGCGCCTGTGCGCCGTCGCGGGCTCGCTCTCGCGCGGTGCGTCGGCCGCGGCCGGCCCCACGCCGTCGCTCGGCGGCAAGGTCGCCGTCGAGTGGCAGTTCCGCAACAAGCAGGGCAAGTGGCGCAAGCTCGTCGGTGGGCTGAAGCCGGCCAACAAGCCCTTCTCGTTCAAGGCCAAGCTGAAGCTCAACGGCCGGTGGCGCGTGCGCCTCGTCTACCAGGGTCAGGCGCCCTGGAAGAAGACGTCCTCGAAGTTCCTGACGTTCCAGGTGAAGTAAGAAGGGCTTTCGCCGCGGCGGGGCCGTCGGGGCGGGGAGCGCGGTAGCGTCCCGGCCGTGCCGTCTTCCGCCGTGGTCGTGGGTGCCGGGGTCCTCGGCTCCTCCCTCGCCGATCGTCTCGCGCGCTCGGGGTGGGCGGTCACGCTCGTCGAGCCGGTCTCGCCTGGTCACGTGCGGTCGGGCAGCGGCGACGAGTCGCGCCTGATCCGCGCCGCCCACGGCGACGACGTGTTCCACACCGAGATGTCGCGCCGCGCGCTGGCGCTCTGGCGGGAGCTCGACCCCGGGCTCGTCGCCGACGCCGGCATCGCGTGGCTGGCCCGCCGCGAGGACGGCTGGGAGGCCGCCAGCGAGCGGACGCTCACCCAGCTCGGCATCCCGACCGAGCGCGTCGATCCCGCGACGCTGTTTCCAAGCGTCTTCGACGGCGACCTGGCCTTCACGCTGTTCGAGCCGGAGGCCGGCGTGCTGCACGCCCGCCGCGGGGTGCAGGCGCTGGCGGCCCGCGCGGCGCAGGCCGGTGCGGAGATCGTCACCGCGCGCGCACGCCCCGACGGCGAGCGCGTGGTCCTCGAGGACGGCCGCGTGATGGAAGCCGACCGCGTGATCTGGGCCTGCGGGGCGTGGATGCCGGCGCTCTTCGGCGACGTCCTGGACCTGCGCATCACCCAGCAGGACGTCTTCTACTTCGGCGCCGACGGCCACTGGTCGACCCCGGGCGTCCCGGGATGGGTCGACTACGACGGCGCCGCCTACGGGCTGGGCGACCTCGACGGCCGCGGCGTGAAGGTCGCCCCGGACCAGGACGGCCCGCCGTTCGAGCCGCACGCCGGGGAGCGCATCGTGCGCCCCGAGCACGAGCGCTTCGCCCGTGACTACCTCGCCCACCGCTTCCCCGCGCTGGCCGGCGCGCCGCTCGTCGGCTCGCGCACGTGCCAGTACGAGCTGACCCCCGACACCCGCTTCATCGTCGCGCCGCACCCGGCCCACGGCGATCGCGTCTGGCTGCTCGGCGGCGGCTCGGGCCATGCCTTCAAGCACGGCCCGGCATTGGCCGAGCACCTCGAGGCCTGGCTGACGGGCGCGAGCGAGCCGGAGGCCCGCTTCGCCCTCGGCACCCGTCGCCGCGACGTGCAGCTGCGCACCGCGGGCGTCGTGACCGACGGCTGAAGGGCCGCGGGGAGGCGGGCGCTCCGGGCGCGGGCGGTTGCTCATCTGCGTGATCGCGGTCGCTGCGGCGCTCGTCCCGAGGGGTCATAAGTCCGCGTCCAGACATCGCTTCTCAGGTTCTTCGGATCGTGGCCGATGCTGGATGTAGAGGCAGGGCACGGATCGCCCCGGAACGGACACCACCGCCTTCCGGCACGAACGCCGCCCGCTTGACGGCCTCTGCTCCCCCTCCCGGGAGCAGGGGCCGCGAGCCTGGGTCGGCCGCCTCAGGACCCGACGGGGCTGCGCCTCCGACGCCCTCCGCCCGACACGAGCCGTACGATCTCGATCGATGCGTCTGATCGTCGCCCGCTGCGAGGTCCGCTACTCGGGCCGTCTCGACGCGCTGCTGCCCGAGGCGCTGCGCCTGCTCATGATCAAGTCCGACGGCTCCGTGCTCGTGCACGCCGACACCGGCGGCTACAAGCCGCAGAACTGGATGACGCCGCCCACGGTCATCGAGACCGAGGGTGAGCCGCTGGAGCGCATGGTCGTGCGCAAGCGCGCCGGCGCGACCGAGGACCGGCTCGACATCCGGATCGTCGAGGTCGTCTCCG
>JAWVGD010000139.1:0-2714 GCA_033855515.1 Baekduia sp. | reverse complement strand
GTCGTTCATGTCGCAGTCGCCCGAGGCCTATGAGCGGCTGATCATGGACGCGATGCGCGGCGACGCCACGCTCTTCACCCGCAACGACGAGGTCGAGGCGCAGTGGGAGATCTGCGACCCGATCGTGCGGCAGTGGGGGAAGATGCCGGGGCCGCTCCCGCAGTACGAGGCGGGCACCCAGGGGCCCGAGGAGGCCAACCGCCTCCTCGCCGACGGCGACCGCTGGCGAGCCATCTGACGATGTCGACGATCGACACCGTCTGGCGCGCCCGGGACACGAACCCCGGCGACATCGACGCCGCGCTGCGGTCCGCGCTCTCGCAGATCCATCGCGAGAACACCGGCTACGTGCCGGCGCGGGTGATGAACCTCATCTGCGTCGTGGACAAGTCCTACAGCGGGGAGATCGCCAACCGGCTGCGGCGCGTGGGGCGCTACCACCCGTCGCGGACGATCGTGTGCTCGGTGGAGCCCGGCCGCACGACGCTCGACGCGGTCGCGACGATCGCCGCGCCGTCGGAGGTGGGCCAGCACGACATCGGCCTGCTGCGCGAGACCGTCGTCGTGGAGGTCGGTGAGCGCCACCTCGGACATCTCGACCGGATCGTCGACCCGCTCGTGGTCACCGACCTGCTCACCGCGGTGTGGGCGCCCCACGGCCACGCCGACGCGGTCGACAGCCTGCTCGACCTCGCGCAGGTCGTGCTCATCGACAGCATCGACGAACCTGATCCGGCCGACGCCATCCACCGCGCGCGTCAGCTCTCGGAGAAGGCCTACGTCGTGGACCTCGCGTGGCTGCGCTCGACGCCGTGGCGCGAGCGCATCGCGGCGACGTTCGACCCGCTGCACCTGCGGCCCGACCTGCGCACGATCTCAGCGGTCACGATCCGTCACCATCCGGACTCGGTCACGGCCGCGCTCTTGGTCTTCGGGTGGCTGGCCGCGCGCCTGGACTGGCGCACCGCCCCGATGATGAAGCGCGGCGGCGCCTGGGTCGGCACGGCCTCGACGCGCCGCCAGGACGTCCGGCTGACGCTCGAGGCCGACCCCACGCTGCAGGTCCGTGGCCTGGCGGGCCTGACGCTGGAGACGGCGTCCGGCCGCCACCTGTCGCTGGACCGCGGGCCCGGCGGCCTGCGGGCCCGGTATCGCCACAAGCGCGGGACCGAGCGCGAGTGGACGATCCTCGGAGCCTCCCGAGGCGAATCCGGCATCCTCGGCGAAGGCATCCGGCAGGCGCTGCTGCGCGATCACACCTACGCCCCGGCGCTGCACGCGGCCGAGGGCCTGCTGGCCTGAGCCCACCCCCGTCCCGGAGAACCAGCCACATCATGTCCGTTCAGCTCGTCCGCCAGCCCGACGCCGAGAGCCTCGCCCGCCACGCGGCTCGTGATCTCGTCGCTGCCATCGGCGAGGCCCGGGAAGCCCGCGGCGTCGCCCACGTCTGCCTCGCCGGCGGGTCGACGCCGATGCGCTGCTACGAGCTCCTGGACGGGCAGCTGGACGACTGGGGCGGCGTGCACCTGTGGTACGGCGACGAGCGCTGCGTGCCGTTCGACGACCCGGAGTCCAACCACGGCCAGGTCAAGGAGCGGCTGAGGGCGCGCGGCGCGGCGTGGCATCCGATGCCCGCCACGCTCGGTCCGTCGGAGGGCGCGATGGAGTACTCCCGTGAGTTGGGCGCCACGATCCTGGACATCACCCATCTCGGCATGGGTCCCGACGGCCACACGGCCTCGCTCTTCCCCGATCACCCGGTCCTGGACGCCCACGGTGTCGCGGTCGGCATCAGCGACTCGCCGAAGCCGCCGCCGGAGCGCATCACGCTGACGCTGCCCAAGCTCGACGAGTCGCGCCGGATCGTGCTGCTGGTCAGCGGCGAGGGCAAGTCCGAGGCGCTGGCCCGCGTGATGGCCGGGTCCGACCGCCACTATCCGGCGTCGCTGCTGGACCGCTCCAAGCTGCTCATCATGGCCGACAACTCCGCGCTGCCGCAATGAGCGACGAGCGGGAGATCGTGCTGATCCGGCACGCCGAGACCGAATGGTCGAAGGCCAAGCGGCACACCGGCAGGACCGACATCCCGCTGACCGACGACGGCCGCGAGGCGGCGCGCGCGCTGCGTGCCCGACTCGCCGACCGCACGTTCGCGGCGGTGTTCGTGAGCCCGCTGGCGCGTGCGCGGGAGACCGCCGAGCTCGCGGGGCTGGGCGACCAGGCGGTGGTCCGCGACGACCTGGTGGAGTTCGACTACGGCGAGTACGAGGGCATCACCACCGCCGACATCCGCAAGACGCGCCCGGACTGGAACCTGTGGAGCGACGGCTCGCCGGGCGGCGAGACACCCGACGACGTCGGGACACGCGTCGACCGCGTCATCGCCGAGGCGCTGAACGTCGACGGCGACGTCGCGATCGTCGCCCACGGCCACGTGCTGCGCGTCCTCGGCGCCCGCTGGACGGAGCAGCCCGCGTCCTTCGGCGGCCGGCTCGCGCTCGAGACGGGCTCGATCTCGCGGCTGGGGTTCGAGCGGGAGATGCGGGTGTTGTGGGGTTGGAACGCCTGAGGCTGCGGGTGCGCGCCGTGCGGGGCGCGCGGTGCGGGGCGCGGGTCGTGCTGCAGGGCGGGGTTCGGGGCAGTGACGAGGGACGTTCCGTGCGATGCGACGCGCCCGGGCGCGTCGGCGGGCGCGCCTCCGCAGTCCGGGGCGC
>JAWVGD010000138.1:0-2949 GCA_033855515.1 Baekduia sp. | reverse complement strand
ACCCGCGACATCCTCAACCCGGCCACGGGGGAGGTCGTCGCCCGCGTCCCCGAGGGCACGCAGGCCGACGTCGAGCGCGCGCTGGCCGCGGCCCGCGTCGCCAGGATCCCGTGGCGCGACACGACGCCGGGCGAGCGGATGGAGAAGCTCCTGGCCCTGGCCGCGATCGTCGACCGCCACGGCGAGGAGCTCGCGGCGCTCGAGTCGCTGAACGTCGGCAAGCCGATGTCGCTGGCGCTGGAGGAGATGCCGATCTGCGCCGACGAGCTGCGCTTCTTCGCCGGTGCGGCCCGCACGCTCACGGGGCCGTCGGCCGGCGAGTACGGCGCGGGCTACACCTCGATGGTGCGGCGCGAGCCGCTCGGCATCGTCGGCCAGATCGCGCCGTGGAACTACCCGCTGATGATGGCGATCTGGAAGATCGCCCCGGCGCTCGCGGCCGGCAACGTCGTCGTGCTCAAGCCCTCGGAGCTGACCCCGATGTCCACGCTGCGCTTCGCGGAGCTGGCCGCCGAGGTGCTGCCCGCGGGCGTCCTGAACGTCATCACCGGAGACGGGCCGGGCGTGGGCGCCGGCATCGTCCGCCACCCGGAGATCGCCATGGTGTCGCTCACCGGCAGCGTGGCCACCGGCAAGCACATCGCCGCCGCCGCGGCCGACACGCTCAAGCGCGTGCACTTGGAGCTCGGCGGCAAGGCGCCGGTCGTCGTCTTCGACGACGCCGACCCCAAGGCGGTGGCCGAGGGCCTGCGCGTGGCGAGCTTCCTGAACTCCGGCCAGGACTGCACGGCCGCGTCGCGGGTGCTCGCGGGCCCCGGGATCTACGAGGCGCTGCTCGAGGAGCTCGTTCCGGCCGCCGCCTCGCTGACGGTGGGCGACCCCGCCGACGGCGACGCGATCGAGATGGGGCCGGTCATCTCCGCCCGCCAGCAGGAGCGCGTCATGGGCTTCCTGGACCGCGCCACGAGCGCCGGTGCCGAGCTGCTCACCGGTGGCGCGACCGGTGGCGCCCGGGGTTTCTTCGTGCAGCCGACGGTCGTCGCCAACGTGGGCCAGGACGCCGAGATCGTCCAGAAGGAGGTCTTCGGGCCGGTCGTCACCGTCCAGCGCCTGGAGGACGTCAACGACGCGATCCGGCTGGCCAACGACGTGCCCTACGGGCTGGCCGCCTCGGTGTGGACGCGGGACGTCGGCCGGGCGATGGAGGCGGTGCGCCAGCTGGACTTCGGCTGCGTGTGGGTCAACGACCACCTGCCGTTCCTGTCGGAGATGCCGCACGGCGGCTTCAAGGAGTCCGGGTACGGCAAGGACCTCTCGGTCTACGCGCTGGACGACTACACGCGCGTCAAGCACGCGATGATCAAGCTCGACTGAGGCGCCGGCCGGTCGCGGCCGCCGGCGGCCGGTCCGTCAGGCCCGGGCGGGGCGACCGAGTACCGGATTGGTGGGTGACGATCAGACAGCGCGCCGGGCCTCCGCGACCCTGCACGACGCAGAGGCGCGGTTCCGCAGCGCCTTCGAGGCCGCAGGCATCGGCATGGCCATCGTCGCCCTCGACGGCGCGATGCTGCGCGTCAACCAGGAGCTCACGAACGTGCTGGGCTACACGGCCGAGGAGCTGCTCGGCTCCGGCGGCATCCGCGCGGTCGCCCACCCCGACGAGCGCACCGGCGCCGCCTCCGACGACTTCACGCGCCTGGTCTCGGGCGAGATCGACCGCTACCAGCGCGAGCGGCGCTACCTGCACGCCGACGGCAGCACGATCTGGGGCGCGACGACCATCGCGCTCGTCCGCGACAGCGACGGCCGCCCGCAGTACGCGATCGCCCAGATGCAGGACATCACCGCGCGGCGCGCCGCCGAGGAACGCGCCGAGCGCCGTGCCGCCCAGCAGGGGGCGCTGGCGCGCCTGAGCCAGATCGCGCTCGGCGAGCAGGACCTCCCGGCCCTGGCCCGGGCCACCGTCCGCGCGATCACCGAGATCCTCGACGTCACCCTCGCGGGCCTGGCCGAGGCCGCGCCCGGCGAGAACGGCCTGCGCTTCGTCAGCGGCGCCCACAGCGACGACGTCGGCGACAACGTCGCCGCGCGCCTCGACGAGGGCCATGCGCTCCTCACGCTGCGCCGGCACGAGCCGGTCGTCGTCGGCGACGCGGCCGGCGAGACGCGCTTCGACCCCTCCGGCCTGCTGGCGCGCGGCATCGCCAGCGGCGTGACCGTCCCGGTGACCGGCGTGGACGATGAGCCGTTCGGGGTCCTGGGCATGTACGCCATCGAGGCCCGCGCCTTCGACGGCGACGACCTCGCCTTCCTGCAGGCGGTCGCCAACGTCCTGACCGGCGCGGTGCGCCGCCTCGCCGCCGAGCGCGGCGTGCGCTTCCAGGCCCTGCACGACCCGCTCACCAAGCTGCCCAACCGCGCGCTGCTGCTGGACCGCCTGCGGCTCGCGCTGGCGCGCGGCCGTCGCGAGGGCCGGTGGGTGGCGCTGCTGTACCTCGACCTCGACGACTTCAAGAACGTCAACGACAGCCTCGGCCACGCGGCGGGCGATGCGCTGCTGCGCGAGCTGGCGGTGCGGCTGGCCGACGTCCTGCGTCCCAGCGACACGCTCGCCCGGCTGGCCGCCGACGAGTTCGCGATCCTCTGCGAGGGCCTCGAAGAGGTGGCCGAGAGCGCGACGATCGCCGAGCGACTCCTGGCCGTGGTCGGGCGCGCCGTGACCGTGGCCGGCGTCGAGCTGCGCCCCACCGCGAGCCTCGGCATCGCGCTCGCCGAGCCCGGGGTCGCGGCGGACGGCGAGGACCTTCTGCGCGATGCGGGCCTGGCGATGTACCGCGCCCACCGCGCCGGCGTCGGCCGCTACGAGCTCTTCGACGACCGCATGCGTGCCGAGACCGTCGAGCGCGTCGCGCTCACCAACGACCTGCGCGGAGCGATCGAGGCCAGGGG
>JAWVGD010000137.1:0-4817 GCA_033855515.1 Baekduia sp. | reverse complement strand
CGCAGGACGTCGACGCCGCGGCCCTTGGCCACCATGGTCGCGAGGGCCGCGGTGGCGCGGTGGCTGGCCCGGACGGTGATGTGCCCGGCGCCGGTCGGCGTGTACCCGAGGACGAACTCGCCGTTGGTCCCGCCCTTGGTGGGCTTGATCGCCACCTTGCGGGTGGCGAGCTTGCGGGAACCGCGGTAGAAGCGCACGACGACGGTCTGGCCCGCGACGAACGGCCGCACCGCGCCGCGGACGCGGAAGCGGTCGCCGGCCAGGACGGCGGCGCTCTTGCCGTTGACCTGCTCGAGCGTCAGGCCGAGCGTGCCCTTCGCGGGCGGCGGTGCGGGCACCGGTGCCGGTGGGGTCGTGGGCGCCGGGACGGCGGTCGTCGGAGGCGCGGCGCTGGTCGGCGCCGGCACGGCCGAGGTCGGCACGGGGCTCTGCGCCACGGCCGCAGACGCCGTGGCGAGCAGGACCAGCGCGGGGAGCAGGGCGGCGGCGGAGCGGGTCATGGGCGCGAGGATCGTACCCTGGCGCCCGCCGGGATCATGCTGTCGGCGCGACAGGGGCCGGTGCCGGCGGCGGTGCGGGCGGCCGGGCGGCGTCGACGGCGTTCCAGACGTTCAGCCCCACGCGGATGATGAGCGCGATCGCCGCCAGCGACCCGACGAGCACCAGCGGGATCTGCCAGCTCCAGTGCTGGCTGCTGCTCATCGCCATCGCGTTGTTGACGCAGTGCAGCACGATCCCGGGATAGAGCGACCCGGTGTACTCGCGCAGCAGGCACAGGCCCATCCCCAGCAGGGCGAGCGGGACGATGAACGCGATCGGCGAGCCGAAGACGTGCACGAGCCCGAAGGTGAAGCCGGTCATCACGACCGCCGGCCACAGGCCCATGCTCCGCAGGGCGCCGAAGAAGTACCCGCGGAAGAAGAACTCCTCGGCCAGCGGCGCGCAGACGGTCACCACGAACGTCACGGCGATCAGCGCGATCGTGCTGCCGCCGGCCCCGAGGTCCTGGGTGATCGTGTCCTTCGTGTTCGTCTGGCCGATGAGCTGCAGCCAGACGTAGGAGGCCACGATGAAGATCAGGTAGCCGGCGACGACGTAGCCCAGCGCCCGCCAGAACGACGTCGGCCGCAGGCCGAACTGCCACGGGCGCGGCGCGCCGCTCATGCGGGCGAACAGCAGTGCCGCGCCGACCAGGCACGCGTCCTGGCCGATGACCGACAGGATGCTCACCGCCGCAGGCGTGCTGCCCGACTTCGCGCCGAGGATCAGGCCGACGAGCGAGATGACCAGGCCGACGACCAGCGCGCCCGCGAAGCCGGCCAGCAGCGCGGCGGGCGCCGACCAGCCGGGCCACGCCGGCGGCCAGGCGTCGCCGGCCGGGGCCACGCCCGCGGGCAGCTCGGGATGGTCGGGTGGCGCGGGGTGGCCGGCGGCCGGGACGCTCGTCATCCCTTGGGAGAGTAGGGCCCCAGAAGCGCCGGCAGCCCCTGCAGATCCGCCAGGACCGTGACGCCGGGGGGCGCGGGCGCGCCGTCGCGGACGACGAGGATCGGCTCCAGACCGGCCGCGACGGCGCCGGCGACGTCGGCCTCGACGCTGTCGCCGACGTGGACGGCGTCCTGCGGGGCGATGTCGCCCGCCAGCGCCAGCGCACGCCGGAAGATCGCCGGATCCGGCTTGGCGGCGCCGCACTCGGCGGAGGTCACGACGCCGTCCAGGTGCGGCGCCAGCCCGGTCGTGGCCAGGACCTCGTGCAGGGAGACGTCCCAGTTGCTGACGACGACCAGCCGCCGGCCGGCCGCGCGCAGGGCCGCCAGCGCCGCCGGCACCTCGGGGTAGGGCGCGAACCGCAGGCTGGCCAGCAGCGCGTCGCGTAGATCGGGCACGCCGCGGGCGTGCGGCGGCAGCGCGGCGTCCAGGACCGCGGCGCAGCGGTCACGCAGCGCGTCCAGCGCCGCGGCATCCGCCGCCTCGTCGTGATGGTCGCGGTAGAACCCGATTTCGGCCAGCAGCGCCGTGCGCGCCTCGGCCTCGGTGACCTCGACGCCGCGGGCGGCGAGCTCGGCGCGCAGCAACGGCCACGGCGGCTCGAGCGCCACCAGCGTCCCGAGCGCGTCCAGCAGGACCGCGGCCGGCGTCACGCCACCCAGTGCCACGTCGAGAACAGCGCGCTGCACGCCGCCAGCCCGGCGCCGAAGACGCCCAGCACGGCGATCCGCCGCCACGCGGGGCCGCGCGCCAGCCACAGGCCCAGCCACAGGAACAGCGGGTAGAGCACGGCCTCGAAGCGCGGCAGCGACATCAGCGGCTGGGGCCCGACCGGGTAGGAGAGCGGCAGCATGAGCGCCACCAGCGCGTATGCGCCGTGGGCCGGCGGCAGGCGCCGCAGCGCGCCGGCGAGCGCCGGGATCGCGATGAGCAGGCAGGCCAGCAGCGCGATGTTGTGGCGCCCGATCGCCATCGCGTCGCCGGCTGCGCGATCGAAGTACACCGGCGGCGGCGGCCCGTGCACGAGCTGCCGGATCCCGTCCCACGCCGCCACCGCGCCGTCGCGCACGCCAGCCCACGGGCCGTGCAGCGTGCGGTGCCACGTGTCCTGGGCCGAGAACGGCGCGTCGGCCCGATGGCCGGTCAGGGCCAGGTAGCCGCAGAACGCGCCGAGGCCGGCGGGGACCAGCGCCAGCCACGCCAGGTCCCGCACACGCGCGCGGCGCGCGCCGGCGGCCGGGGCACCGGCGCCGGCGTCCTGCCCGCGGCGCCGCCCGCGGTACGCCTCCAGCCACAGCAGCGCCAGCGGCACCAGCAGCAGCAGGCCCGCGCTGCGCGTCGCCGCGGCCAGCGCCCCGAGCGCCCCCGCGGCGGCCCACCGCTCCTGCCGCGCGCAGAGCACCGCGCCGACCGACACCATCAAGAACAGCGACTCGCTGTAGGCCGCCGAGAACCACAGCGATCCCGGGAACAGCGCCGTCGCATAGACCGCCCAGCGCGCGGCCTCGGGGCCGACCTCGATGACCGCCAGGCGATGCAGCGCCGCCAGCGCGACCAGGAACGCCGAGACCGACAGCGCGATCGCGGCGATCAGCGGCGAGCCGCAGACGATCCCGCCGACGCGCACGAGCAGCGGGTACAGAGGGAAGAACGCCGTGCGGTCGCCGCCGGCGTAGCCCGAGTCGGCGATGTTCAGGAACCACACCGTGTCCCAGCGCGCCGCCGGCGCGACGAGCGTGTCGCCGTAGGCGCCGAACGGGCGCGTCAGCCCCGCCGGGTCGAAGTCCGTGCTGTGGCGGGCGTTGACGCCCCAGATGAGCAGGGCTCCGAGCCCCGCGGCCCACACGAGCAGCCGCGAGACCACCAGCGCGCGCCACGCCACGGCGAAGTCGACGCGCCAGGCGCCACGCCGCGGCGCCGCCTCCCGCTTTTGTACGGTCACGCCCACGTGCGTGACATCGTCGCAGCCGCCGTCCAGACCACGGGGCATCAGACATGGCTCGAGAAGCACGGCCATGTGTTCACCGCCCTCGGCACGCTCCTGCTGGCGACGGTGCTGGTCGTCCTCGTCGACCGCGTCCTCGTCCGGCGCGCCGGACGGCTGGCCGTCGTCGTCGCCGGCGACCGCCTCTCCCGCGACGCCACCACCCGGCTGCGCTTCGCCCGCCGCGCCATCGAGGCGGTCATCGCCATCGTCGGCATCGCGCTGGCGCTGCAGCAGTTCTCCTCCCTGGACCGCGTCGGCCACACGATCCTGGCCTCCGGCGCGATCACCGCGGCGATCGTCGGCTTCGCCGCGCGCCAGACGCTGGCCAACGCGGTGGCGGGGATCATGCTGGCGGTCGTCCAGCCCGTGCGGATCGGCGACCAGGTGACCTTCGAGGACCAGACCGGCACCGTCGAGGACGTCGGGCTGACCTACACGTGGCTGCGCACCGGCGCCGACGCGCGGATCCTGATCCCGAACGAGCGCCTGGCCGGCGGCATCCTGCGCAACGACTCGATCCGGTCGCCGACGGTCGCCATCGAGGTGTCGTTGTGGCTGGCCCCCGACGCCGACGCGGCCCGGGCGCTGGCGGCCATCGAGGCGCTCGAGGGCCTGCGCGCGCGCATCGCCGACAGCACGCACGACGGCCTGCGGCTGCTCGTGATGGGGCAGCCCGGACCGCCGAACGAGCGGCTGGCGCACGAGGGCGACCTGCGGGCCCAGGCGCTCGAGGCGCTGCGGGCCGCCGGGGTCCGCTGAGCGCGAACCGGCGGAGGGTTCTTCCCGGCTGGCTAGAATCCCGTCCCTGCGTGCGTGCCCTTGGGAGGGGCTGACCAGCGCCCGCCCCCCTTTATGCCCCGCCTCGAACGACAGCGCCGCCGCCGTCGCAACAAGGGCGGCCCGGCCCGCCCCCTGCTCCTCGCCTTCGGCGTCCTGACGCTGTTCGCGGCGATCGCCGTGATGGGAGCCATCGGCTGGGTCGTGTCCGTCGCGAACTCCGGCCCGTCGCTGAGCACGATCAAGCCACAGGACCAGGGCGCCGCCTCGGTGATCTACTCGGCCGACGGCCACCGCCTCGGCTTCGTCAACACCGACATCCTGCGGACGCCGGTGACCGGCGGCCAGATCCCGCAGATCGTGCGCGACGCGACCGTGGCGATCGAGGACCGGCGCTTCTTCGACCACAAGGGCGTCGACTTCGAGGGCGTCGTTCGGGCCGCCGTCAAGAACCTGGAGTCCAAGAACGACGTCCAGGGCGGCTCGACCCTGACGATGCAGCTGATCCGCAACCTGTACACCAAGGACACGGTCCGGACCGGCATCGAGGGCTACAAGCGCAAGA
>JAWVGD010000136.1:0-4759 GCA_033855515.1 Baekduia sp. | reverse complement strand
GTCGTCGAGCAGCCCGGCGTCCTGCAGCGCGGCGGCGGCTCGCGAGGCGGTCGGTCTGTCGAGCCCCGCCAGCAGCGCGGCCACATGCAGCTCCGCGTCGCCGGCGAGCACGGCGACCGCCGTCGCCAGCGCCGCGCACTCGGCCCCCAGCCGGGCGAGCGTCGCCGCGACGCTGTGCGCGACGGCCTCGGGGCCGATCGCCCGGACGCGCGGCACGTCGTCGGCGGTGCCCTCGACGCCGTCGGCGGCCAGGGCGCGCAGCAGCTCGTGAAGCAGGAACGGGTTGCCGCCCGTCTCCTCGAAGCACGACCGCACGAACGCGTCGGCGCGGGATGCCTCCCCGCGCACGAGCACCGCGCTCGCGGCATCGCTGAGCGCGGGCGGCTCGACCAGGCGGACGTTCGTGCCCGCGGTCAGCTGCGCGAGCAGCGCGGTCTGCGCGCCGGGCTCGCGCGGCCGCACGGCGGCGACCACGAGCACCCCGAGCTCCTCGATCCGCGCGGCGAGCTGGATCAGGAGGCGGATCGACTGGGCGTCGGCCCAGTGGAGGTCGTCGACGACCAGGGCAAGCGGACGCTCGCCGCTCAGGTTCACCACGAGCCACTGCAGGGCGTGCACCAGCGACGCCTCGCTTCCCCCGGCGAGCACCTGCTCGACGGCTTGGTAGCCGAGCAGCATGGGCTCCGCCAGCGCCGCGCTGCCCTCGAACGCTCGCGCGCGCTCCTGCTCCGGTGCGTCCCGGATCCAGCGCTCGAGCAGCCGCAGCACGACGCCGAACGGGAAGTCGCGTTCGAGCACGCTGCCGCCCGCCTGCAGGACCGTCATGTCCTGCGCGCGCGCGAGCTGCGCGGCCGCGCCGAGCAGCCGCGTCTTGCCGAGCCCCGCCGCGGCGCGGACGAGCACGACGCCGCCCCGGCCGTCGCGAGCGGCGGCGACCGCGTCGGCCAGGGCGCCGACCTCGGCGTCGCGCTCGAGCAGCGGCCACGCGGCGACGTCGTCGTCGCGGACGCGTGTTGACCTGGGGATGTCCGTCACCTTGTGACCCTTACCCAGCCCGGCGCCGGCCCGACGTCTCGCGAAATCCTGGGCACCGCTACCAGGGAACCTGAGTGTACGGTCGCCGCGCCTATGTACGCCGTCTGCCACCCATTGATGAAGCGCCGTGCGATGCCTGCGCTGCTCGTGCTGCTCTTCGCCGTCCTCGCCCTCGGGTTCGCGCCCGCCGCGTGGGCGAACACCGCGACCCTGAGCTCCAACGACCCCAGCCCGGCCGTCGGCACGCCCGTCACCTTCACCGTCGCCTACATCTCGGACTGCGCGCCGTCGGGATTCCACTTCTCCGTGGACAGCGTCCAGCAGGCGACGCAGATGACGAACGAGCTCACGACGACCTTCTCGACGGCCGGCAACCACACCGTCTCGGTCACCGTCGACTTCCAGTCCACCGGCGGCCCCCCAGGCTCGTGCGGCACCGCCAGCGACACGAACACGGTCGCCGTGGGACCCGGGGTGTCGGGCACGATCGCGGTGAACCCGGATCCGGCGCGCCCGGGCGAGCCGGCGGTCCTCTCCGTCACGCCGTCGGGCGGGCTCGGGTCCCCGTACACCGGGTACCGGTGGACGATCGACGGGGTCGCCGACCCGGCGGGTGACGACAAGCGGTCGTACTCCCGGACGTTCTCGGCGGGCTCCCACACCGTCCGGGTCACGCTGTCCGACGACCCCGACCCGTCCAGCGGCAACCCGCCGCACTCGGGATCCGCCACGCGCACGATCACCGTCGAGGCGCCCACGACCCCGCCGACGACGACCACCACGACGCCGGGCGCCCCGAGCCCGCCGCCCGCTCCGTCGGCCCCGTCTTGCACGCAGCAGATCGCCTTCGCTCTCTCGGAGTTCAAGACCGACGGCTGCTTCGCCAAGACCGGGACGAGCCCGGACCGGTGGGAGACCACCGACCAGGTCCGGCTCAACGGCGTCGCGTTCGCCGACTCGGGCCAGCGGTTCATCATCACCGCGCCGACGCCGAGCGAGCTCGGCGGTCACGTCAAGACCGACAACGCCGCGATCCAGCTCGACCGGTTCATCCCCTTCTCGGGCAACGTCGACTGGTCGCTGCCCGCGGGCGGCCAGGGGGACGAGGGAACGCTCCGCGAGGTCGCGGTCCCGTCGTTCGCGCGGCTCTTCAAGCTGCGGGTCGCGGGGTCGATCGCGATCAAGCTCGGCTACGGCAGCGACGGCAAGCACTACGCGGCGTTCCCCATGAACGTCGAGCTGCCACCGGCGTTCACCGCGGGGCCGTCGAAGTTCTCCGGCGGTGTGTCGGGCGCGGCGTCGATCCGCGTCGATGACGGCGGCATCCACTACGACGGCCTGAAGATCTCGGTGTCCGACGCGTGGGTCGGCAGCCTCAAGGTCCCGTCGGCGTGCTTCTCCTACGTGCCGGCCGGAGGGCAGGCGGTCGCTCCGTGCGACGCGCCGGAGATTGACGGCAAGCCCTACGTCGAGTGCGCCACCGACGTGACCACCGACCGCTTCGACGGCAGCGCCGTGGTCGAGCTGCCGACCGCGTCGAGCACGAAGCTGGCGGCCTTCGGAGGCCTGGCCGGGGGTCAGATCTCGAAGCTGGGCGGGATCGTCGACGGGCTCGGGACGACCCTGCCGATCGTGCCCGGCGTCTTCCTCAACCGGATCGGGGTCGGGCTCTGCCTCTCGCCGCCTCCGTTCAAGCTGCGCGGCGACGTGGGTGTGACGGCGCTCGGCGGCAAGCTCGACATCAACGGCCACGTGCTCTACACCGACGCCACGGACACGACCCCGTGGTCGGTCGACGTCGGCGGCAACGTCAAGTTCAACGGCACCCAGCTCGGTGACGCGACGGTCGGCTTCAACGCGTGGGGCGACGTGAGCTTCGACGTCAACGCCGCGGTGGACCTCGGGGAGGTCGCGAGCATCAAGGGCAACGTCAACGGATGGATCGAGCCGCGCAACAGCTCCTTCACCATCGCGGGCTCGGTGCAGGGGTGCATCGACGGGCTGCCCTGCGCGCAGGCCTCCGCGCTCGTCTCCAACGTGGGCATCGCGGGCTGCCTCGACCTCGGCACGTACACGCTCGACCTGCCCGACGAGGTCCGCGAGGGCCCGTTCGGCTTCGGCTCGATCGTGATCATCACCCACACGAAGACGCTGCACCTGCAGGCCGGCGTCGGCTACAAGTACGGCGGCAAGGTCGACCTGCTGGGCGACTCGTGCGACCTCTCGCCCTACGCGGCCACGCGCAGCGCGTCCACGGCGCGGGCGGCGGCGGGCGCCGGCGGCGCGGGCCTCTCGGAGCGGATCCGGTCGGGAGTCCAGGCGGTGACCCTGCGCCTCCATGGCACGAACGGCCCGCCGAAGATCGTCGTGCGCGGGCCGGGCGGCACGACGATCACGTCGCCCGCCGCCGGCCCCGCCGTCCAGAAGAAGGGCCACCACGTCCTGGCGGAGAACGCCTCCGACGGCACGACGAGCGTGCTGCTCATCAAGCCGGCCGCCGGGACCTGGACGGTGACGGCTGCGCCGGGCGCCGCGTCGACGCCCACGCGCATGGACCGCTCGGACTTCCAGGCGCCGTCGGTCCTGTTCGGGCAGGTGCGCAAAGCCGGTGACCGGCGTGAGGTCGCGGTGCAGTACGCGGTGCCCGCCGGCGCCTCGGTGCGCCTCGTCGAGCGCGGCAACGGCATCGGCCGCACGCTCGTCAAGTCGGTCCGCGGCACGCGGTGCCGCGGCACGCGCGCGCTGCCCGACGGTCGCACGATGCGCTGCGCGCGGGTGACGTTCACGCCGTCGAACGGCCCGGGCGGCGTCCGCCAGATCCAGGCCGTGGTCTCGCGCGACGGCATGCCGCTCACGCGCAAGACGGTCGCGACCTTCCGCGTCCCGCCCGAGACGCGGCCGTCGCGCCCCGGCGCCCTGCGCGCGCGTCGCGTCGGCAAGGACGTCGTCATCGGCTTCCCGAAGTCGCGCGGCGCGTCCCGCTACACCGCGACGGCAGTGCTCGATGACGGGCGCAGGCTCGGCTTCGACCTCGCCGCCTCGTGCCGCGCGGTGCGGATCCCGTCCGTCGCGGGCGACGACGCCGTGCGCTTCAAGCTCGCGGGAGTCCGCTATGACCTGCAGACGGGCGCCTACCGCAAGGTCACGCTGGCCAAGAACCACAAGTCGGCCGGCCCGCGCGGGGCACTGCCGAAGAGGATCTGCCGTTAGCGGGCCTCGCCGTGCGGATCGCCATCCGCACCGCGAGTGTCGGCTTCCCCGGACCCTCCAGCCGACTTGCGGTCTGCACCAGATCAGGCAGGAGCAGCTCTTCGTGCTCGGCTGGGCGGCCGCGAACGCCATCGCCGCGCCCGCGGGTTCGGAGCCTTCGGGACGCTGAGCCGCCTGTCGAACACCGCTGTGTGTCCGTCGCGTCGCATCGATCCGAGACGTGTGTCGGCGCCAGGGGGTCAACTTTCAACCGGCCTTGACAGACGTGTAGGCCGAGGTCACCGGAGAACTCGCCCGCCGCCGGCCGCCGAGCTGAGACGCGCCAGCCGAGCCGACGACGGATAGACGTCAAAACGACGTTGGAGCGGGGCGTCCCACGAGCCAACCTCTGATACTTTACGGTGCGGTCGCCGGGAAAGCCAGACTCCGTATTGGGCGGTTATCGGGCCTCGGCGCGGCCGAGCGGGGTCCGATGCGCACTCGGCTTTCCCGTGCTCCCGCCTCTTGACCTCCT
>JAWVGD010000135.1:0-3875 GCA_033855515.1 Baekduia sp. | reverse complement strand
AAGGCGGCTGCGCTCCCAGCCGATGTGGGAGGCCAGCTCGGAGGAGCGCATTCGGCGCTCGTTGGCCTCGCTGAGCGCGAGCATCACCGCGTAGTCGCCGGCCGAGAGTCCCGACTCCGCCTGCAGCCGCGCCTCGAGCTCCGAGCGGATCGCCTCCGCCGTCTCGATGTAGTCCCGCCAGATGGCGAGCTGCTCCGCGGTCGGCGTTCGCCGGCCTCGCCGCGGAGCTGAAGTGGTGCCCATCGCCTCAATCTTTCGTTAGTTGACGTATCAATCATAGCCGCTATAGTTGACGTGTCAACTACTCCTTCGCAGCGGACGAGGATCCACCAATGACTGACCTCACCTTCGGCCTCGACAGCTTTGGGGACGTCCCACAAGACGACTCCGGCGCCCTGATCTCCCACGCGGCCGCCATCCGGCAGGTCGTCGACGAGGCCGTCCTCGCCGACGAGGTCGGCATCGACGTCATCGCCCTCGGCGAGCACCACCGACCCGAGTACGCCATCTCGACGCCCGAGACCGTCCTCGCCGCGATCGCGGCGAAGACCTCGCGGATCCGTCTCGCCTCGGGCGTGACCGTGCTGAGCTCCGACGACCCCGTCCGCGTCTTCCAGCGCTTCGCGACCGTGGACGCGCTCTCCAACGGCCGCGCCGAGGTGATCCTGGGACGCGGGTCCTTCACCGAGTCGTTCCCGCTGTTCGGCTACGACCTGGCCGACTACGACGTGCTCTTCGAGGAGAAGATCGACCTCTTCGTCAAGCTGCTGGGCGAGCAGCCGGTCACCTGGTCGGGCACGACGCGGGCCCCGCTCGAGGACGCCGACGTCTTCCCCAAGACCGAGTCCGGGCACCTGACCACCTGGGTCGGCGTGGGCGGCTCCCCGCAGTCGGTCGTGCGCGCCGCGCGCTACGACCTGCCGCTCATGCTCGCCATCATCGGCGGCAACCCCGAGCGTTTTGCACCCTATATCGATTTGTATCGCCGCGCGGCCGAGCAGTTCGGCACCACCGCGCATCCGGTCGGCATGCACTCCCCCGGCTTCATCGCCGACGCTGACGACGAGGCGATCGAGCTCTTCTACCCCCACTACAAGGTCCAGCGCGATCGCATCGGCGCGCTGCGTGGCTGGCCGCCGCTGCGCCGCGAGGAGTTCGACGCCGAGGTCGCGCATGGCTCGCTCTACGTCGGGTCGCCCGAGACGGTCGCCCGCAAGATGGCGAGCGCGATCTCGGCGCTAGGCGTCGGACGCTTCGACCTGATCTACACCGTCGGTGCGCAGCCGGCGAGCGCGCGCCTTCGAGCTGTCGAGCTGTACGGCACCGAGGTCATCCCGATGGTGCGCGAGCTCTTGGGCGCCGAGGTCGCCGCGGTATGAGCACCGTCGCCATCCTCGGCGCCGGCAAGCTCGGCACCGTGCTCGGCCGTCTGGCGCTCGCCGCCGGCCACGGCGTGCTGATCGCCGGCTCCGGCGACCCGGCGAAGATCGCGCTCATCGTCGACGTCCTGACCCCCGGAGCGACCGCCACCACCGCCGCCGAGGCGGTCGCCCACGCCGACATCATCATCCTCGCGCTTCCGCTGGGCAGGCACCACACCATCCCTGCGGACGCGCTGGCGGGCAAGCTCGTGATCGACGCGATGAACTACTGGGAGGAGGTCGACGGCCTCCGCGACGACCTCACGGACCCACGGACCTCGTCCACCGAGATCGTCCAGGCGTCCCTTCCGCGGTCGCGCGTGGTCAAGGCGTTCAACCACATGGGCTACCACGACCTCGAGGACGAGGCCCGCCCGGCCGGCTCGCCCGGTCGCAAGGCCATCGCGATCGCCGGCGACGACCCCGACGACGTCGCGACGGTGGCCGCCCTGGTCGACTCGCTCGGCTTCGACCCGGTGATGGCGGGCTCGATCGCCGCCGGCGTCCGGCTCGAGCCGGGCGCCCCGGTCTTCGGCGCCAACGCGACCGCCGCCGAGGTGCGCGCGATGCTCGCGGCCTTCCCGAGCTCCGCACGCGGCCGCGCGGTCGCCCAGGCGCGCGCCGGCGGCCGGCTGGCCGAGGCGGCCTAGCCGGCGCGCCCGCTCAGGGGACGCCGGGCGACGGGTCGTCGTTGTCCACGACCTCGGGGGCGAACGGGCTGTCGCCCTCGTAGTCGACGGACGCGTCGAGCGGTGCAGGCTCGTTCGAGCGTCGTCGCGCGCTGGGTGTCTGCAGCGCTCTCCTGATCGCGGCGCCGGCGGCTCAGGCCGGCGGCCTGACCACCCCTGACCTGAACGGCTGGCGGACACCGTCGAGCACTGAGGCTCGTCGCGCGGCTAGTAGGCTGCGGCGCTCGCATGCTTCGCACATCGTTGTTGTCCGTCCTGATCGTCCTCGTCGGCGCGGCGTCCGCCGTAGCGGCCGTCCCGTCGTCGCCGACGCTCGCTGAGACGCTCGCGCGCGCCAAGGCGCTGCACGTCGGCGCGGAGGCGAAGGCGGTTCGACGGTCGTTCTTGCGGGGTGCGCGGCTGATCGCCGGCGGAGACGGCGCCGCGCTCGGCCGGACGCGGTTGGGCGGCCGGCCCGACCTTCAGGGCGGCGCGAAGTGGCCGACCTGCGGCGGGCGGCCTCTGTCGTTCCTCGCGCAGATCGACCTGAGCGAGCTGAACGCTGCCGTCCCGGGTGCGACACGCGGGCGTGGGCTCCTGTCGGTGTTCGCTGACCTGCGCGAGGATGCCGACGGCGTCCCGCCGATCGAGGAGTTCTACGGCCGGCTGCGCGCCAAAGCCTGCGGCGTTGCGATCCGCCGCAGCTCCGGCTCGCGCGCCGGCTTGCGTCGCTTGGCCGCGACGCCGCGTGCCGTGCACACGCTTCGCGCGACTCCGGTACGCCTGCGGCCAACGCTGACCGTCCCGAACTGGTCGGCGATCGACGCCGTGCTCGGGCATCGGCTCAGCCAAACGCAGAGCGACCGCTGGGCCACGTTCGCCGACGAGGCGAGCTACGGCATCCTCGGCCGTCGCCCGCCGATCGCGCCGGTCCATCAGCTGCTCGGCTGGTCGACGCCTATCCAGGATGATCCGACCTATGGCTGCGGCGGCGAGACCACGAAGGTCCCATCGCGCCGCCTGCTGCTGCAGCTCGACTTCGATCCCGCGCTGCGCTTCGCGATCGGCGACGGTGGAGGCCTTTACCTGACGATCACGCCGCGGGATCTCCACGCCGGCCGCTTCGACAGGCTGTGCGCGGAGTTCCAGGAAGGCTGAACGCCGAAGGCAGCGGACCTGTATCCGCGCTGATCTCGGCCCGTGCAGGCGGCTGAGCCAGGTCACGTGACGCGGCGCCTGTCGGGTCGCCCTGGTGCTACGGCGCCGCTCCGCCGCGACGCGGAGCGGCTCGTCGACTCTCCGGCCCTGCGTACAGGTGCTCGTGCCCGAAGACGCGCGCTCCGCACACGGCACGACTGGTCATCGACACGGCGCGTGCCGTCGAGCATGCGCCGACTCGGGGTGCCTGTCACACGCCCGGTCGGGATCAGTCCGCGAGCACGTCCGGGAAGCCGAACATCAGGACCAGCGCCGGATCGGCGTGGAACGCGATCACGCGGGAGACACCGGTGACGGTTGGGGCCAGCACCACGATGCCGTTTGCCCGGAACGCGCCGTCCGCGTCCCGGTAGTACACGATGGCGGCGGGCTGGCCGTTGGCTGTCGTAGCGATCATCTGCCAGTCGCCCGGCGCGCCCAGCACGTGCGCGTCGAGCATGTGGATGCAGTTCACCCGGCCCGCGTGCCATTCGCGGAATGGCGTCGCCTCCAGCGTGGCGTCCGAGCGCAGCACTTGTTCCAGCAGACCGGCGTCGGAGCGCTCGAAGGCCGCGATGTAGCCGTCGAG
>JAWVGD010000134.1:0-4149 GCA_033855515.1 Baekduia sp. | reverse complement strand
CTGCCGGTCGTCGCGACGCGGGTCGGCGGCGTGCCGGAGATCGTCATCGACGGCGCAACGGGCGTCCTGGTCAACCCGCCACCGCGAGCCGAGGCGTTCGCCGCCGCGCTGGAGCCGCTGGTCGCCGACCCGCGGCGGCGGGCGGAGCTGGGCGATGCTGCCCGCCGCCGCTTCGTCGAGGAGTTCGTCGCCGACCGCTGGGCGCAGCGGCTCCGCGACGTCTACGACGACGCCGTGACCGCGCGCGGTCGGTGACGCTCAAGCCGCCAGGCAGGTGGCCCGATTAGGGTGGTGCGCCTGTGATCGACGTTTCCATCATCGTCATCGCCCGGGACGTCCGCGAGGAGGTCCTCGCCTGCCTGGGCTCCATCGAGGAGCACCACGGCGACGTCGCCGTCGAGGCCATCGTCGTCGACAACGGCTCCTCCGACGGGACCGTTGCGGCGGTACGCGCCGGGCACCCGCGCGTCGCGGTGGTGGCGCTGGACCGCAACGAGGGCGGCTCGGCTCGCAACCACGGCCTGCGCCGTGCGCAGGGCCGCCACGTGATGTTCCTCGACAGCGACGCACTGCTGACGCCCGGCGCGCTGGCCCAACTCGTGGCCTTCCTCGACGCGCGTCCCGACGTCGGCCTGGCCGGCCCGCGCCTGGAGTACCCCGACGGTGGCTTCCAGCCGTCTGCGCGCCGGCTGCCGCCGGTGCTGCTGCCGCTGTTGCGCCGTCCGCCGCTGAGCCGCTTCTTCGAGAACGGCGCGATCGTGCGTCGCCACCTGATGCTGGACGCGCCGCGCGACCGGACCCGGGAGGCGGAATACGTCATCGGCGCCTGCATGATCTTCTCCCGCGCCGCGCAGGAAGCCGCCGGCGAGTTGGACCCCAAGATCCCGTTCGCCCCCGAGGACATCGACTGGTGCGTCGCGATCCGGCTGGCCGGGTTCCGGATCGCCTACGTGCCGTCGGCGGTCGTGGTGCACTCCTACCGCCGCTCGACCGCGACCAGGCCGGTCTCCCGTGCCGCCCTGCAGCACCTCCACGGCTTCGCCTACTTCGTCTGGAAGCGCCGTCACCGCTGGCGGACGCTGCGCGCCGAAGGCGACGCAATGGCGCGCCGCGACTGGATCCTCCCCGCTCCGTGAGCCGCTTCGTGTCCCCCCGACCACACAGCATCCGCGGGCGGCGCTCGCTGTGGCCGCTGCTGCTCGCGGCCGCTGTGGCCGCCGCGGCCACCGCACCGAGCGCCGCTCAGCCGGCCAGAGCGGCGGCGACGGTCGTCCCCGTAGCGGCCCGCGCCTCGGACCTGGCCACGCAGGCCTCCGCGCCGGGCTGGCGGCCCTACTCGGCGGCGTCGCCGTTCAACGCGCCACTCGGACGCCTGCGCCCGAGCCCGGGCTCCGCGCGCATGGTGGCGCGTCTGCTGGACTGGAGCGGCGGCGGTCCGGGGAAGGTGGTGCTCGGCGGCTCGGGCACCCGCGACGACTATGGCCACCCGATCTACTTCGCGGCGCCCGGCGATCCCAAGGTCACGCTGCATGCGACCGAGTCCTGGGGCCGAAACCCGCTCGACGGGGTGCGTATCCCCGTTCCTCAGGGCGCCCGCGCGGCCGGTGGTGACGACGAGCACATGACGGTCGTCACGCCCGACGGCTGGGAGTACGACCTCTGGCAGGTCCACGGCGGTGGCGCTGCCGACGCACGCCTGAGCTTCGGCTGGGGTGGCCGCGTACGGCTCGACGGCGACGGCCTCGGGGGCGCCGCCACCTCGTCCGGCTTCGCCTCCATGGCTGGCATCATCCGGCCGCAGGAGCTCGCCGCCGGGCGGATCCGGCACGCGCTGTTCATCACCTCGCGCTGCACGACCGGTTTCGTGTTCCCGGCGGCCAAGGGCGGCCGCGAGTGCGCGACCGGGGTGGACGGGCCTCCTATGGGCGCCCACGTCGCGCTCGCGCTGTCGCGTGCACGCATCGACCGCCTCCCTGTGCCGCCGTGGAAGCGGGCGATCATGCGCGCGCTGGCCACCTACGGTGGCTACATCGGCGACACCGGCGGCTCCGGCTTCGGCGTGCAGGCCGAGTCCGGCGCCAGCTGGACGAGCTTCGGCCTCGAGGACCCGTTCGTCGCCTTCGCCCGCGACTCCGGCCTCGCCGACAACGGCGGGCGGTACGCTCTCGACCTCAAGTCGGGCCTCGACTGGGCACGCCACCTGCGCGTCGTTCTTCCTCCGCGCCGGTCCTGACCGACGTGGCCGGGCCGAGCTCAACGCTCGCGGTACGTGCGGCACTCCTCGTACAGCGCCTCGAGCCGGGTGCGTGCCCGCTCGACCCCGAAGCGCTCGCGGACGCGCTCGAGCGCGCCGGCACTGAGCTCCACGTAGCGCTCGGGCGCCTCCCACACGGCGACCAGCTCGCGCACGATCTGGTCGGCCATCGCGTCGATCGCCGCCTCGTAGGCCTCCATGTAGCCCGGCTCCGTCGTTCGGTAGGACCACACCCAGCGTCCGACGCACGGCTCGTTCTCGAGTTCCAGGAGGAAGCCGCTGCGGCCGTGCTCGACGATCTCGGGCTGC
Organism: Baekduia sp.; assembly: GCA_033855515.1. Taxonomy (GTDB): domain Bacteria; phylum Actinomycetota; class Thermoleophilia; order Solirubrobacterales; family Solirubrobacteraceae; genus Baekduia. Next base: position 1,586 of record JAWVGD010000134.1, on the reverse strand, counting down.
GCGCAGGTCGCGGCGGCGATGACCGGCGTTCCGGCCGCGAGCGCCTCGAGCGACACGTAGCCGAAGGTGTCATGCAGGGTGGGGAGGACGAAGAAGCTCGCCTCGTCCATGACGCGCAGCGCGTCCGGGTTGGAGAGCCCGGCATGGTGCGTGAGGCCCGGTGTTGTCGCGAGCTTGCCGTGCTCGCGCGCGGCGTAGTCCTGGTCGGGCGGCCCGATGTAGCCCTCGGAATTCCAGCGCAGCGTCGATACGACGGTGGTCTCCACCGGAACGCCGAGCGCCCGCAGCCGCTCGTGGGCGCGCACGAGCGCCGGGCCGCCCTTGTGCAGGAAGTCGTGGGCGACGAACGCCAACTTGAGCGTGTCCCCGAGTGTCTTGGGCTCCTCGCGGCGCAGCACGACCGCCGGGTAGAGCAGCTCCACCTTGGCCTCCAGCTCCTCGCGCTGCGGGAAGTCGCGGGCCTGCCGTCGGAACTGGCGCAGGGCATACTCGGAGATCGCGATCAGGCCGACGGCGCGGTCACTGAGCAGCTCCTTCTGCAGCCGTCGCTCCAGCCAGCCGACGTAGCGATCCTCTGGCACGCGCGGCAGGTAGTCCTCGAACGTCAGGACGTACGGCCGGCGCGTCAGGATCGGCACGGCGTTGACGGCGTGGACCATGTCGAAGTCCGGCTCGGGCAGGATCGCGAACGCGTCGGCCCAGCGGAACAACCGGCGCAACGGCGTCCACTTGCGGCGCACGAACGTCGCGTTGCGCTGGCCGACCGCCACGAGGAACGGCACGCTGTAGTCCTTGCGCGTGCGGACGCGGAGCTTCGGACCCAGGGCCGGCGGGGCTTCGAGCGAGGGAAGGGCGTCCATCGCGCGCCATTGTGCCCGTCGGCCGCCGCGGACGGGTGGCGCCTGCGACGGGACTACTGTAGGTCCGTGGCCGCCATCGCGACGACCCAGGGCTGCGCGCGATGACCGGCCCCAGCATCGGCACCCGCACGATCCGCGGGATGTTGTGGGCCTACGGCTCCTACATCGGCGGTCGGCTCCTGGTCCTCGTCTCCACGGCGATCCTCGCTCGCCTGCTCACGCCGAGTGACTTCGGCCTCGTCGCGCTCGCGCTGACGTTCATGGCGTTCTTGGACACCGTCAAGGACCTGGGATTGACCCAGGCGCTGATTGGGGCCGGCAGCGAGGAGGCCGAGGAGCGCACGCAGACGGTCTTCGTCTGGACGGTCGCGCTCGGGACAGTGCTGGCGATCGTGGCCGCAGCCTGTGGTCCGCTGGCGGCCGACTTCTTCGGCCACGAATCGCTCACCGCGATCGTGCCGGTGCTGGCAATCAACTTCTTCGTCCAGGCGCTCGGCGCCACGCACGACTCGCTGGCGCGCAAGGAGCTCGACTACCGGACGCGGACGATCTCCGACATGGGGGACGTCGTCATCCGTGGCGTCACCGGCATCGTCCTGGCGCTCCTGGGCTTCGGTGCCTGGGCGCTCGTGATCGGCTACCTCGTCGGGTCGATCATCCGGACGGCGGTGCTCTGGGCCAAGATCCCATGGCGCCCGCAGCGGCGCTTCTCGCGCGCCCATCTGC
>JAWVGD010000133.1:0-5314 GCA_033855515.1 Baekduia sp. | reverse complement strand
AACCCCGACAACCTGCGCACGAACGCCGAGGCCGTCGCGTTCGTCCGCGCGTTCTTCGACGCGGGCAAGCCCGTCGCCGCGATCTGCCACGCCCCGTGGACGCTGATCGAGGCCGGCGTCGTGCGCGGCCGCACGCTGACGTCCTGGCCGTCGCTGCAGACCGACCTGCGCAACGCCGGCGCCACGTGGGTCGACGAGGAGGTCCATGTCGACCAAGGCCTCGTCACGAGCCGCAAGCCGGACGACCTCCCGGCGTTCAACGCCAAGATGGTCGAGGAGTTCGCCGAGGGCCCGCACGAGGGCAACAAGCCCGGCGAGCGCTTCGCCAAGGAGGGCGCAAAGACCTAGCGGCCTCGACCCCGTTAAGCAAGAAGTCCTGCGAGAGGTGTGCAAAGCGCCTCTCGTGGGTCACACTTCCCGATCCATGCCCCGTTCGATCTGGACCGGCGCCATCAGCTTCGGGCTCGTCACCGTCCCCGTCAAGCTGTACAGCGCGGTCAACCGCAAGACGGTCCGCTTCAACCAGCTCAACGCCAAGACGGGCTCGCGGATCAACCAGAAGCGCGTCGACGCCTCGACGGGGGAAGAGGTCGCCTACGAGGACCTCGTCAAGGGCTACGAGATCAGCTCCGACCGCTACGTCGTGATCGAGCCGGCCGAGCTGGAGGCCGTCGAGCCCAAGAAGACGAAGACCATCGACATCGAGGACTTCGTCGACCTCTCGGAGATCGACCCGATCTTCTACGACCACCCGTATTACCTCGCGCCGGCCGCGGGCGGGGCCAAGCCCTACCGCCTGCTGCTGGAGGCGATGCGCGAGACCAACAAGGTCGCCATCGCCAAGGTCGTCATCCGCTCCAAGGAGAGCCTCGTCGCGATCCGGCCGGCCGGAGACGTGCTCGAGATGGCGACGATGCTCTTCGCCGACGAGATCGTCGACCCCCAGCGCATCGACGACGTCCCGACCGCCGACGACGTCGAGACCTCCCAGCGCGAGCTCGACATCGCCAAGCAGCTCGTCGAGTCCCTGGCCGGCGAGTTCGAGCCGGCGAAGTACTCGGACACGTATCGCGAGGCCGTGCTGGCGATGATCGAGAAGAAGGCCGCCGGGGAGGAGATCGCGATCCAGCCCGAGGCCGAGGAGGCCGCGCCGGTCCCCGATCTCATGAGCGCGCTGAAGGCAAGCCTCGACGCGGTCCGCGAGCGCACCGGCGCCGGCGGCGACGACGACGACGCCGCCCCCAAGCGCAAGCGCAGCACGACGCCCGCCAAGACCAAGCCGAAGTCCAAGACCGCGGCGAAGAAGTAGGCGGGCGCCGCCGGCGATTTCGCCGCGCGCTCAGGCGGGTACGCCGGAGCGCACATGCCCGCCGCCGCCGTCCAGACGTCCACTCCCCGGCTGCGGAAGGTCGACTGCTCGGGCCCCGGCCTGCACCGCGTCCGGCGCGGCAAGGGGTTCTCGATCCTCGACCCCGACGGCGAGCGCGTCGACGAGCCCGAGGTCCTGACCCGGATCAACGAGCTGGTGATCCCGCCCGCATGGCAGGACGTCTGGATCTGCCCCTATCCCGGCGGCCACATCCAGGCCACGGGCATCGACCAGAAGGGGCGTAAGCAGTACCTCTACCACCCCCGCTGGCGCCGGCGGCGCGATCAGGCGAAGTTCGACGACATGGTCGTCTTCGCCCGCGCGCTGCCCGGGCTGCGGGAGCGGGTCGCCGACGCCCTGGCCGGCGGCGAGCACTCGCGCGATCACGTCCTCGCGCTCGCCGTCCGCCTGCTGGACCGCGGCTTCTTCCGGATCGGCTCCGAGGACTACGCGGTGACCAACGAGACGTACGGCCTCGCGACGATGAAGAAGCGTCACGTCCGCGTGCGCGACGGCGTCCTGTACTTCGACTACCCCGCCAAGCACGGCAAGCGCCGGGTGCAGGCGGTCGTCGACCGCGAGGTCGCCCAGGACATCGAGGTGCTCAAGCGGCGCCGGGGCGGCGGCGACGAGCTGCTGGCCTACAAGCAGGGGCGCAGGTGGGTGGACGTGAAGTCCCCCGACATCAACGCCTGGCTGAAGGAGTCCACCGGCGAGGACATCAGCGCCAAGGACTTCCGCACGTGGGGCGCGACGGTGCTGGCGGCCGTCGGCCTGGCGGTCAGCCCGGTGCCCGACACCAAGACCGCGCGCAAGCGGGCGATCGCCCGGGTCGTCAAGGAGGTCGCCTACCACCTGGGCAACACGCCGGCGGTGGCGCGGGCGTCGTACATCGACCCGCGCACCTTCGATCGCTACAGCGACGGGATCACGATCGCCGGGGCGCTGCCCGGGCTGGCCGAGCACGGCGACGGGACGGCCATCCAGGGCGAGGTCGAGACCGCGGTCCTGGAGCTCGTGACGGGCGAGGACTCCGCCGTCCTGCTGCCGCCCGGCGGCCCGGTGGCGCAGGAGATCGCCGACGCGGCCTGAGCCGCGCGGGCGACGGGCGCCTAGGTCTGCGCCTCTTCCTCGTCGAGCGCGGCGAGCGCCTCCTCGCGGCTGCCGCGGATCGTGAAGATCTGATCCAGCCCCGTGATCTCGAACGTCTTGGCGATGTTCTGGTCGGAGTTGACGATCGTCAGCCGCCCGTCGTGCGAGCGCAGGCGCTTGACCGTGCCGATGAGGACGCCGAGCGCCGTGGAGTCCAGGAAGGTGGTCTCGCCGAGGTCGACGACGATGCGTGACTTGCCGCCTTCGATCGCCTCGCCGAGCGCGGACTTCAGCTCGGGCGCGGTGAACAGGTCGATCTCGCCGCGCACCGCGACGACCTGCGTGGCGGCGTCGACGGCGTCCTGGGTCAGTGCGAATTCCGGAGGCATCTCTCTCCTCAGTGTGACGGATCGGGCGAGGGGTCCGGGTCCGCGAGGGCGTCGGCGCCCTCCCCGCGACCCTCTCCGCGGTGGAAGAAGTCCCAGATCTCGACGACATTGCCCTCGGGATCCTCGACGTAGAGCGACCGGTCGCCGCCCGGGTGCTTCTCGGGCCCTCGGTGATCGACGCCCGCCGCCTCCAAGCGCTCGCGCAGCGCGTCGAGCCTCCCGGGCGCGGCCGAGAAGGCGACGTGCACGTGGCGGCCGCCCTCGTCGCCGTACTCCTTCTCGCCGGGCAGCCACAGGCCGAGGCGCGCATGGTCCCCGGCGGCCAGCCAGGTGCGGTCATCCTCGCGCGCCAGCACGGTCAGACCGAGGACCCCGGTGTAGAAGTCCTCGGCGACGGCGCGGTCGCGAACCTCGAGGGTCAGCTCGGCGAAGCCCTGGACGAGCGTGTCGGTCATTCCCGGAAGGCGAGGTGGAGGAGCAGCTCGGAGCCCTCCGCCCGGACGTCGCTGGCGACGCGCTGGAAGACGTTGCCGACGCCCGGCAGCGACGCGGCGTCCACGAGGGCCTGGGCGCCGTCGGCCGGCAGCGGGCCGATGCGCAGCGACAGGCCCTCCGGCGCGGCCTGCACGTGCACGGTCACCTTGCCGTTGGCGGTGTGGCCCGGCGCGTGCGCGGCGACCGCGTCGGTCAGCAGCAACGCGTCGTCGAGGCGGTCGATCGGGCATTGGGCGCGCGCGGCGAGCATGCCGACGACGCGGCCCAGGACGGGACCGAGCAGCTCGGCGCGGCGGACGGTGAGGGTGGCCTCGTTGACCGTGGCGGGCTCAGCGGTCACGCGCTGTCGCCCTCGGGGACGCGGTCCAGCTCGAAGGTCATGCGCACCTCGGTCTCCTCACGGTCGTTCGTGCCGAGCTCCAGCGACGAGGCGAGCGTGGCGATCAGCGGGAGGCCGAGGCCGAGGCCGGGGCTGTCGGGGCGCGGCAGGATGCCGCGGCCCTCATCGCTGACGGTGACGGTGATGGCGCCGTCGCGCAGGCCGGCGGTGACGGCCATCGGACCGTCGCCGTCGGGGTAGGCATGGACCACGACGTTCGTGCAGGCCTCCGTGACGGCGAGCTTGACGTCGGCCAGGGCGTGGTCGGGGACGTCGAGGGCGTCGCCCAGACCGCCGAAGGCATGGCGCACCACGGCCACGTTCTCGGCGCGGGCCGGCAGAGTGAGCTCGAAGTCGGGCGTCAGTTGCTCCTGGTGGCGGTCATGCCGGGGCGTCCCCGCCCCGGGGTTCTCATCGGCTGCCATATGCCCACCCCGTCGTCGTCCTAGTCGCAGTTCACGCCCGCACCCGTGAAGGGCTCGGGAGCATAGACGGTCGGCCCGCTGGTCCTATGCGCGCGGGACATGCGTGGGCGCCCGTTAACCACGCCGAGCCGCCCGGGGGTGGCTCGACGCGTGTGGGGGAGGTCATCGCATCGCGCCGGGGCAGGGTCCGGCGCGGTCCGTGATGCGATATCAGGGCGGGAGCATCAGTCCCGCGACGGTGTGTATGCCCAGCCCCTCCGGCCCGAAACAGGATCCCGGCGAGGGGTTTGCACGCAGACGAACGCCCTGCATCTGCCAGGTGTGCGCCTGTGGCCCCGGCGGCTGTATGCGATCACGTACGACTGTCCAATCTGGAGTGGTCTTGCTACTCTGCCGCTTCCTCCTGGGCCTGGTTCGACCGCGCCGACGGCGACCAACGGCGATCTCCAGGCCCGCCTCCCCGGGCCGCCACGGGACACCCTCATGACCCTCTCAGCACGACCCCAGGCCGACGGCCTCTACGACCCCCGATACGAGCACGACGCCTGTGGCGTCGCCATGGTCGCGCGGCTGGACAACCAGCCCGACCACGGCGTCGTCCACCGCGCGCTCACCGCGCTGGACAACCTCGAGCACCGCGGCGCCGAGGGCGCCGACATCCGCACGGGCGACGGCGCGGGCATCCTGGTCCAGCTGCCCGACGCGTTCTTCCGCGAGGTCGTCGACTTCGAGCTGCCGCCGCGCGGCCAGTACGGCGTCGCGATGTGCTTCCTGCCGCGCGACACCGCCCAGCGGCGCAAGCTCGAGGAGCTCCTGGAGCTCAACGTCCGCATCGAGGGGCAGGCCCTTCTGGGCTGGCGCGACGTTCCGGTGGACCTCGACCACGTCGGCAACACCGCCAACGCCTCGCGCCCGCACGTGCGCCAGCTGTTCGTCGGCGCCGGGGTGGGTGGGCCGTATCGCGAGGACCAGGATGCCTTCGAGCGCAAGCTCTACGTGATCCGCCGCATCGTCGAGCTGGCCTCGGGCCCGGACTTCTACGCCCCGAGCTTCTCCTCGCGCACGTGCGTGTACAAGGGGATGTTGATCTCGCACCAGCTGCGCGACTTCTACCCCGACCTCAAGGACGAGCGCTTCGGCTCGGCCCTGGCGCTGGTCCACAGCC
>JAWVGD010000132.1:0-4174 GCA_033855515.1 Baekduia sp. | reverse complement strand
CACGTGCCCGCAGTCCTGCAGCACGACCTGCTCGGCGTGGGGGAGCGCCTCGGCGACGTACCGGCGAAAGCCCGGCGGGATGAGCTTGTCGTGCGTGCCCCAGACGAACAGCGCGGGCGGCTCCAGGTCGGCCAGCCGCGGGTAGAAGCCGTTGTGGCCGAAGGGCCGGTCGAGGTAGATGTTGCGCGCCGAGGCGTAGAACGCGACGCGCGCACCGGCGCTGCCGTACGTCCGCTGGAACTCGTCGACGACGACATCGGCGAGGCTGGGGTCCAGCGCGTCGGGGTCGCAGAACATGCTCCACAGCTGCCGCTCGACGACGCCGCGCCGCAGCTTGTGCGGGAGCAGGCCGAGCTCGGGGCGCAGGAGGCGCACGAGCGGATGGAAGTCGCGCTTGACGAACGCGACGGCGGGGCAGAGCGCGGCGATCGAGCGCACGCGCTCGGGGTGGCGCAGGCCGAGCTCCAGGACGACGCGGCCGCCCATCGAGTTGCCGGCCAGGTGGGCGGACTCCAGGCCCAGCGCGTCCATCACGTCCAGCACGGTCGAGGCGAACCACGGCGCCGAGTACGGCGCCAGCGTGGGCTTCGAGGAGCCGCCGAAGCCGGGGAGGTCGATCGCGTGGACGCGGTAGCCGCTGTCGGCGAGGTAGGCGGCGCAGTCGAAGAACGAGGACTTGGCGGCGCCCAGGCCGTGGACGAGCAGCACGTCGGGGCCGTCGCCGGTGCTCAAGACCGACACGCGGCGGCCGGGAAGCTCGACGTCGTGCACGCACATGAGCGGGTCGCGGCCGTCGGCCAGCCGGAAGAGCCCCTCGAAGCGGACGGCGTCGTCCAGCGCGCCGCGGGCATACAGCGTGCGGGCCCGGAAGGCCTCGAGCCCGCTGAGCTCCCCCGTGCGCAGACGCAGCCAGGTCGCCGCGTCGGTGCCGATGACGACGTCGGCCGGCCGGGCGCTGACGCCCTTGCGGACACGGGCCGTGTGCTCGGTGCAGCGCACCTCGAAGGTGTGGCCCACATCGCCCAGGCGGACGTGATAGGTGACGTCGAAGCCCGCCGGCGCGCCGAGATAGCGCTCGGGCAGGGTGCGGAACCCTTCTTCGACGCGGGCGAGCGGCTGTTCTTGCAGGGTGCGTGCGGACACAGGGAGGTGCGGCAGATTAGAGGGGACATCGGAGCGAAGCGCATCGGCCATCCGTCCAGCGCCGGTCAGGACCGCGGGCCGAGGGACAGCGGAGAAGCGGGCCCTGCCCGGATAGGCTGGCAACGTGCCCGCGATTCGCCTTCACGACACGCGCAGCGGTGAAGTTCGTCCGCTCTCGCCGCGGGAACCCGGCAAAGTGGGCATTTACGCGTGCGGTCCGACGGTCTACAACCGGATCCACATCGGCAACGCACGCCCCTACGTCGTCTTCTCGTGGCTGAAGCGCTTCCTGGTCCACGAGGGCTACGACGTGACGTTCGTCGCGAACGTCACGGACGTCAACGACAAGATCTACGACGCGGCGCGCGCCGGCGGGGTGGCCTCCGAGGAGCTCGCCCGCGAGATGACCGCCCACTACATGGCCGACACCGAGGCGCTCGGGCTCGGGCGTCCCGACCACGAGCCGCTGGCGTCGGAGACGATCGACGGGATCATCGCGCTGATCGCCACGCTCATCGAGCGCGACGCCGCCTACGCGGTGCAGGGCGACGTGTACTTCCGCGTCCGCGCCGACGACCAGTACGGGATGCTCTCGCACCGCCAGCTCGACCAGCTCGACCAGGGCGAGGGCGGCGAAGGCGCGTCCCTGAAGGAGGATCCGCTGGACTTCGCGCTGTGGAAGGCGCAGAAGGAGGGCGAGGACACCGCCTGGGACGCCCCGTGGGGCCGCGGCCGCCCGGGCTGGCACATCGAGTGCTCCGCGATGGCCGAGGAGCTGCTCGGCGTGGGCTTCGAGGTCCACGGCGGCGGCTCGGACCTCGTCTTCCCCCATCACGAGAACGAGGCCGCCCAGACGCGGATGGCGCACGACGCCGAGCTCGCCCAGATCTGGATGCACAACGGCATGCTCGAGATGCGCGGCGAGAAGATGGCCAAGTCGGTCGGGAACATCGCGCTGCTGCCCGAGGTGCTGGAGGAGTGGGGGCGTGAGACCGTCCTGCTGTTCTTCGCCGGCGGCCACTACCGCCAGCCGATCGTCTTCGCGCCCGACACGCTGGCCGCCGCCCAAGGCCGCCTGAACCGCATCCGGGAGGCCGCCCGCCGGCTGGTCGACGGGCCCTCCCCGCAGGACATGGCCGAGCACCGCGACGCGTTCTTCGCCGCGCTGGCCGACGACTTCAGCACCACTCGCGCCCTGGCCGCACTGGCCGCCTGGGTCAGCGAGGCCAATCGCCGCGAGGGTGTGGGACGGGAGCATCTGCACGAGATGCTCGACGTCTTCGGCCTCGCGTCGCTGGCCGACCCCGACGCCGGGACCGGTCCCGACAGCGCCGTACAGGAGCTCCTCGCCGCACGCGAGGCGGCCCGCGCTGCCAAGGACTGGGCCGAGGCCGACCGCCTGCGCGATGCGCTGCGGGAGGCCGGGTGGGTCGTCCGCGACGGCCCCGGCGGCGGCGAGCTGGTGCCGGCATGAGCACACCCAGCGGCCACGGCCGCGACGACGAGGGACGCCCGGGGCCGCGCGGCAAGCGCGGCGGCAAGTCCGGCGGCAAGCGCGGGACCCCCCGCGACGACCGCGGGGGCCGCGACGCCCGGGGCCCGCGCGATGGCGCGGGCGCCGGCGAGGGTCACGGGGTCGGCGGGTCCGGGTCGCGCAAGCCGCCGCGCGACGGCTCCGCACCCCCGTCGCGCAAGCCGCGCCGCGACCGCGACCGGTCGCGCGGCGTGGTCCGCGGGCGCGACGCGACCGAGCCGAAGGAGCCGCGCGACCCGACGCGCCCCGACCCCGCGCTGCTGCTCTACGGACGCAACCCGATCCGCGAGGCCCTGCGGGCCCAGCGCCGCACCGTGACCCGCGTGTGGGCGACCACGAGCGCCGCCCGCGAGCCGTGGCTGGACGGCGTGCTCGTCGAGGCGGCCGACGGCGACTGGCTGACCGCGCGCGCCGGGACCGATGCCCACCAGGGGCTCGTCGCCGACGTCGGGCCCTACCAGTACGTCGAGAGCGCCGACCTGCTCAAGGCCAGCGAGCCGCTCATCGTCGCGCTCGACGAGGTGCAGGACCCCCAGAACCTGGGGGCGATCGCCCGGACGGCCGAGGCCGTCGGCGCCACGGGCCTCGTCATCCCGCGCCACCGCAGCGCCGAGGTCACCCCGGCGGCCGCGAAGGCCTCGGCCGGCGCGGTCGAGCACCTGCCGATCGCGCAGGTGCGCAACGTCGCCGACTTCCTCGGCGAAGCCAAGGGGGCCGGCTGCTGGGTCTACGGGGCGGCCGCCAAGGGCGCGCCCTACCTGACCCCGGACTACACGGGCGGCGTGGTTCTCGTGATGGGTGCCGAGGGCAAGGGCCTGCGACCCCGCGTGCAGCAGATGTGCGACGCCGTCGTCGCGCTGCCGCTGCGCGGCCGGATCGAGTCGCTGAACGTCTCGGCGGCCGCCGCCGCGCTGCTGTACGGCGTCCTCGCGGGGCGCGGCGCGGCGCGCTGAGGGCTCGAACCCGAGCGGTTCCGACCGTCGCCGTCGCAAGAATCCCTGCACTCTCTTGACGGGGCTTCATAACTGTGGGAGGGTCCCCGCCACATAACGGTCGACCTGAGGTTGAGGACCTCGGTCGAAAGAATTCAGATGGCGCCAGGGGAGGAGTGCGCCACTGAGCAATTACCCCTGCATTCGTGCAGAAAGGTGCGCTCGTGGCTCGTCTCTCCTTCAACCCTCAAGGCCAGGTCCAGGTCGATGATGGGTATCTCATTGCGCTCGCGAAGCAGGGCGACGCAATCGCGTACGACCGCATCGTGCGGCGCTACTACGGCTTCGTCCGCCTGAAGGCGTCGTCGTACTTCCTGGCCGGCGGCGACGCCGACGACCTGATCCAGGAGGGTCTCGTCGGCCTCTACAAGGCCGTGCGGGACTACCGGACCGACCGCGAGTCGAGCTTCCGCAACTTCGCCGAGCTCTGCATCACGCGCCAGATCATCACCGCGGTCAAGACGGCGACCCGCAACAAGCACACGCCGCTGAACCAGTACGTCTC
>JAWVGD010000131.1:0-2686 GCA_033855515.1 Baekduia sp. | reverse complement strand
GTCTTGCTTCGCGAGATCGGCGCGTTCGTGGAGCGCTCCCAGAATCGGCATGCTTGGTGGCCACGTCTGTACTGGAGCGGGGAGCGGGCGGCGCTCACGGACCTCGTTCGGCTCGGCCTTGTGATGGAAGAGCCCGGCGGGTCGGGCGCTCCATGCCTCGTGCCATGGCTCCGGGCGTTGATCGTGGACCGCCGGGCGGTCCGCCCGCGGCGAGCCGACGGCAGCAATGCCTGATTACGGCCGACCGCAAGTCGGAGTTCCCCGCCGGCGTCTCAACCCGACTTCGCCCGGTTGTCTCGGGCAGGTTCGTCAAACAGGCTCAAGAGCTATTCGTCGCCGTCTCAATTTGACCTCGCCGTACAGATTCGGTGAAGGCCGGGGTCTTTTCGATCGCCAATGCTCGCTAATCGGCGTTATGACAACTGGAAGATGCAATCGGATCGAGTGCGTCGCACCGGGGGCCGTTCGACAGCCCGTCACATCCGTACCCCAGGCGCGCGACGACCTGTCCCTTGCGGCAGCCCGCACGCGTCGTCACGGTCCCAGCTGATGATGAGCCAGCTTGTTGAAGCAGTCGTCCCCGGCGAAGCATGAGCGGTGCTTCGCCCGACGTCGTGGTGATCGGCGGCGGGATCGTCGGGACGTCCGCGGCACTGTTCCTCGCCGAGGCCGGCGCGAGCGTCGTGCTGCTGGAGACCGAGGCGGTGGCGGCCGCGGCCTCGGGTCGCAATGCCGGATCGATCCAGCATCCGCTGGACGCGGTGCGGGCCTCGCTGTACGAGGAGTCGCTGAGCATTCACCAACGGTTCGGCATCGTCGGCGACCGGCCGGCGGGCTTGCTGGCCGTCGGCGCCGAGGCGACAGGCCCCAACGCCGCGATCGAGGCCGCGGCGCCGTTCCGGGACCTCCACGCGCAGCTGGTGGACGGCGCCGCGCTGCGGGAGCTGGAGCCCGAGCTCGCCGAGGGCCTGAGCGGCTGCCTCATCTCGGGGACCGGCTTCCCCGCCCATCCCGCGGCGGCGACGCGCCGCTTCGCCGAAGCCGCCCGGGAGGCCGGGGCACGCATCGAGGAGGGTGTGGGCGCGGGACCGGAGGTCGTCGATGGTCACTGCGTCGGCGCGCGTGGCGACGACGGCGCGCTCCGGCCGGCAGGCGCCGTGCTGGTCGCTGCCGGCCCGTGGTCCTCCGCGCTGCTGGACCCGTCCGGCGCGTGGCAGCCGGTGTCGGCGTTGTGGGGCGTGACGGTGCAGATCGCGCTCCCGGTCGGCCACGCCGTGCGCCACCGCATCGAGGAGTGGGACGACGCCGGGACCGACAGCGAGCTGGCGGCCGGCGTGCAGTTCGAGGCCACTCCGATCGAGGACATCACCGTGCTCGGCGCCACGCGGGCCGCGAACGCGCCGGACGAGCCGCGCGTCGCCGAGGCCGTGCGCGCGCGGGCGGCGCGGTTCCTGCCGATCATCGCGTCGGCCTCGGTGGTCGCCGTGCGGGCCTGCGCGCGGCCGGCGACGGCCGACGGCCGGCCACTCCTCGGCCCGGTCCCGGGTATCGAAGGTCTCCATGTCGCCGCAGGCCACGGCCCCTACGGCATCTCGCTCGGCCCGGCGTCGGGCCGGATCGCGGCCGACGCCATCCTGGGCCGCGCGGCGGTGCCGGCCGCGTTCCGCGCGGACCGAGCGGCGGTCAGGTCGCGGCAAGCCTAGGCAGCGCGCCCGGACCGGCGGCGTGTCGCTTTACGCGTTCGCCGGGGCAAAGCGAAGCACGCGGAGCGCGAGGTGGACGCCGAGCCGCGTCTCCTCGTCGTCGAGCGACGAGCCGAGCAACGCCTCGATCTTTGCGATGCGGTGGTAGACGGACTGGCGCTCGAGATGGAGAAGACGCGCCATCTCCGACTTCTGGCCCGACGCGACGATGAAGGCCTCGAGCGTCGGCAGAAGCTTGCTCGGCCGACGGCGGTCGTGCTCCAGGACGGGCCCGAGTCGTCGTTCGATGAAGGCGCGGACCTCCCGATCGTCGCCGAGGCGCCAGAGCACCCGATCGAGGTCGGGCGAGGTCGCGTCCATCCAGCCGTCGACGCCGGCGCGCGGGAACGCGCTCGCGTCCAGCACCTCCCCCAGCCCGTCCACGACCGCCGTCCACGACTCGCAGCCCGCGCCGACGAAGAGCACGCCGGCGTCCGGTGACGCGAGGTGCCGCTGCAACGCCGTGGCGATGACCTGGTGGAACTCGTCCGCCCAGGCTTGCCGGGGTGCCGCCGAGCCGACGCCGAGCACGAAGGCGATCTCGGTCCGGCGGGGCAGGAGGCCGCCGACCGCGATGAGCGCCCGCGCCTCCACGTGCCGCTGGATGTCGTGCCACACCGCGGTCCAGGCCACCTCGTCCGGCGCGCGGACGCCGCGGTGCGTCGCCGACGGCGCCAGCGCGAAGGGCACGAGGCATTCCGGCGTTCGCGCGATGCCGATCGTCGCCAGTTGGCGCACGATCTCCGCCTCGCTCGCGTTGCCCTCGACCAGGCTCGCGAGCAGGTTTCCGCGCGAGCGCGCGACCAGGATCTCCTCCTGCCGAGCCTGCCGTGTCGCCAAGGCATGCAGGCCGGATGCGCGCTCGAGCGCCGGCCGGGTCACGAGCGTCAGCGGCCCGCTCAGGGCGAGCGCGATCAGCCGACCGGGCGCCTGCTCGCGGCCCG
>JAWVGD010000130.1:0-7848 GCA_033855515.1 Baekduia sp. | reverse complement strand
GCGCTGCGAGGACGTCGCGATCGTCATCGGCGTCCAGGGCGACGCGCGGACGGTGCAGTGGCGCGGGACGTTCCTGATCACCGCCGCACCGGCCGCGCCGGCCGCCTGACCGTCAGGCCGTCGGCGTCGGCCTCGGCCTCGGCCTCGGCCGGGCGGTTGCACCCGGCCTTGTCCTCGGTCAGAGGCTGCTTGTGAGGCTCGTGTCGCCGACCCAGTAGCGCGGACCCGGCCCGTTGCGCCCGGCGCGGTCCTCCGGGTTGGCGAGCTTGCAGCGCTCGAGCGACAGGCACCCGCAGCCGATGCACTCCGTCAGGCTGTCCTTGAGCCGCTCCAGCTCGGCGATGCGCTCGTCGATCCGGGCCGTCCACGTCGCCGACAGGCGCGACCAGTCGCGCCGCTGCGGCGCCCGGTCGGGCGGCAGCTTGGCGAGCTCCTGCCCGATCTCCCCGAGGCTCAGTCCGACGCGCTGGGCGAAGACGATGAACGCGATCCGGCGCAGCACGGGCCGCGGGTAGCGGCGGTGGCCAGAGCCCGCGCGCACCGAGGTGATCAGGCCGCGCTCCTCGTAGAAGCGCAGCGCGCTGGCCGCGACGCCGCTGCGCCTGGCGGTCTCGCCGATCGTCAGCAGGGTGGACACGCCGGCCAGCACAGCACGTTCCGTCGTGAACTTCAAGCTCACTTGAGCATCGGGGGTCTCCCGGACGCGCCTCCGCGCGGCGGCTCAGGACCCCGCGGCGTCGCCTGAGGCAGCGCTGGGAAGCTCCGCGGCGGCGGCCGACCACAGCGCGGCGGCATCGCCGGCCGTGTGCGCGTCGCGCAGGCGCGGCGGGGGGCTGCGGTACTGCGACGGCGTCTCCGACAGCCCGATCGGGTTGCGCGTGACGGTCACGGCGCCGTCGCCGTCAGGCCGGGGGATCGCCACGGTGGGCGCCAACCCCAGCGAGGTCGCCAGGGCGAACGCGCCCGCGACGTCGTTGACGCGGCCGGCGGGGACGCGGCGCGCCGACAGCTCCGCCGCCCACGCGTCGGCCGGGCGGGCCGCGAGCGCCTGCTCGAGCTCGGCCCGCAGGTCGTCGCGGTGCGCGACGCGCGCGGCGTTGGTGGCAAAGCGCGCGTCGGCCGCCAGCGCGTCGACGCCCAGCACGTCGCAGAGCGCCGCGAACTGGCGGTCGGTGCCGACGGCGACCACGAGCTCGCCGTCGGCGGCGGCGAGCACCTCGTAGGGCGCGATGCTCGGGTGGCCGTTGCCCATCCGCCGGCCGACGACGCCCGCGCCGTGCAGCGCCGAGCCCTGGTTGACGAGCGCCGCGAGCAAGGACGACAACAAGTCGACCTCGACGCGCTGGCCCTCGCCGGTGCGCTCCCGGTGGCGGAGCGCGGCGAGGATCCCGACCGCGCTGAACAGCCCGGCGATGACGTCGACCAGCGCGACGCCCACCTTCTGCGGCTCGCCGTCGGGCGTGCCCGTGACGCTCATCAGGCCGCCGAGCGCCTGCACGAGCAGGTCGTAGCCCGGCAGCGCGGCGCCGTCGCCGGCCCCGAAGCCGGTGATCGAGCAGAAGACGAGCGCGGGGTCGGCGGCGTGCAGCTCTTCCCAGCCGAGGCCGAGCCGGTCCATGACGCCGGGACGGAAGTTCTCCACCACGACGTGCGCGCCGGCGGCCAGCTCCCGCGCCCGCTCGACGTCGTCCGGATCGGCCAGGTCGAGGAGGACCGACGTCTTGTTGCGGTTGACCGCCTGGAAGTACGTGGCCTCGCCGGCCGCGTCGTGGGGCGGGCCCCAGGCGCGCGTGTCGTCGCCGGTGCCCGGCCGCTCGACCTTGAGGACCGTCGCGCCGAGGTCGGCGAGCACCATCGTGGCCAGCGGACCCGCGAGCACGCGCGAGAAGTCGAGGATGCGCAGGTCGCCGAGGGCTTGCTCCACGTGCTTAGATTAGATCTTCGAAGATCGAAGCTCAAGGAGCCCACGTGTCGACGCCCACCGCCGCCGCCCCACCCGCCGTCCGCCCCCTCGACTTCCTCGGCGTCGACGCCCTGCTCTCCGACGAGGAGCGCGACATGCGCGACAGCGTCCGCGCGTTCGTGCGCGACCGCGTCGTCCCGCACGTGGGCGACTGGTTCGAGGAGGCGCGGATCCCGCGCGAGCTCGCGCCGGAGCTCGGCAAGCTCGGGGTCCTCGGCATGCACCTGGAGGGCTACGGATGCGCGGGCGCGTCGGCCACGGCCTACGGCCTCGCCTGCCTGGAGCTCGAGGCGGGCGACAGCGGCGTGCGCAGCCTCGTCTCGGTCCAGGGCTCGCTGGCGATGTTCGCGATCCACCGCTGGGGCAGCGAGGAGCAGAAGCGGCAGTGGCTGCCGCGGATGGCCGCCGGCGAGGCGATCGGCTGCTTCGGCCTGACCGAGCCCGACGCGGGGTCGGACCCCGGCGCGATGCGCACGCGCGCCCGCCGCGACGGCGACGACTGGATCCTGCACGGCCAGAAGATGTGGATCACCAACGGCTCGCTGGCCGACGTCGCGGTGGTGTGGGCCCAGACCGACGAGGGCGTCCGCGGGTTCTTGGTGCCCAAGGGCACCAAGGGCTTCACCACGCAGGACATCCACAAGAAGCTGTCGCTGCGCGCCTCGGTCACGTCCGAGCTGCTGCTCGACGACGTGCGCCTGCCCGACGCCGCGCGCCTGCCCGAGGCGACCTCGCTGCGGGGGCCGCTGTCGTGCCTCAACGAGGCGCGGTACGGCATCGTCTTCGGCGCGGTCGGCGCCGCGCGCGCGTGCTTCGAGGCGGCGCTCGAGTACAGCAAGGAGCGCGTCGCGTTCGGCCGGCCGATCGCCGCGACGCAGCTCCAGCAGCTCAAGCTCGCGACGATGGCCACCGACGTCAACCGCGCGCTGCTGCTGGCGCTGCACCTGGGCCGGATGAAGGACGCCGGGACGCTCGCGCCCGAGCACGTCTCGATGGGCAAGCTCGCCAACGTCAACGCCGCGCTCGAGGTCGCCCGGACGGCGCGGCAGGTCCTCGGCGCCAACGGCGTGACGCTCGAGTACCCGGTCATCCGGCACATGAACAACCTCGAGTCGGTCGTGACCTACGAGGGCACCGCCGACGTCCACGCGCTCGTCGTCGGCGGGGCGCTCACCGGCATCCAGGCGTTCCGGTGAGCACGCGGCCGGCGACCCCGGGCACCGCGCAGCAGCACGCCGTCGACTCGCTGCGCTGGCTCATCGTCTCCGCCGAGCTGCGTCCCGGCCAGCGTGTCAACCAGGAGGACCTCGCGGCCGCGGTGGGCCTGAGCGTCGCCCCGGTGCGCGAGGCGCTGCGGGTGCTGGAGCAGGAGGGCCAGGTGACCTACCTGCCGCGGCGCGGCTACTTCGTCACCGAGCTGCGCATCGAGGACCTGCAGGAGATCTACGCGCTGCGGCAGGTGCTCGAGGAGCGCGCGGCGCGCCACGCGCTGCCGACCCTCGACGGCGACGCGCTGGACCGGATCGCCGCCGCCGCGAGCGCCTGCGTCGAGGCGGCCCGGGCGGGCGACGTCGCCGCCGAGCTGGCCGCCAACCGTGCCTTCCACTTCGCGATCCTCGACGCGCCGACCCAGCCGCACGCGATGCGCGTGATCCGGCTGCTGTGGGACTCCACCGAGGCCTACCGGGCCATGTACTACAACTCGCCCGAGGAGCGCGAGGCGTCGATCGCCGCGCACGACCGGATCATCGACGCCGTCCGCGACCGCGACGCCGACCGGCTGGTCGCCGAGCTCGACGCGCACCGCGAGCGCGCGCTGGAGGTGCTGCGCGGCGTCCTGGCCCCGGAGCCCGCCTCCGCGCGCCCGGAGGTCGTGGCGGACGGGGATGCGCGAAAATGACGGAGATGACGACCGACGGACCCAGCCCCGCCACCGATCCCCTCCGTGCCGTGATCATCGGCGCCGGCCCCTCCGGGTTCTACGCCGCCGACCAGCTGCTCAAGCAGGGGTTCGCGGTCGACGTGCTCGACGCGCTGCCGACGCCGTTCGGCCTCGTGCGCTCGGGCGTGGCGCCCGACCACCCGAAGATCAAGGCGGTCACGCGGGTCTACGAGAAGACCGCGCGCCAGCCGGGCTTCCGGTTCTTCGGCGGCGTGCGCCTCGGCGCCGACGTCACCCGCGCCGAGCTGCTTGAGCGCTACCACGTCGTGCTCTACGCGCTGGGCACGTCGGACGACAACCGCCTCGGGATCCCGGGCGAGGATCGTCCCGGCTCGCATGCGGCCACCCACTTCGTCGGCTGGTACAACGGCCACCCGGACGCCGCCGACCACGCCTACGACCTCTCGGTCAAGCGCGCGGTCGTCATCGGCAACGGAAACGTCGCGATCGACGTCGCCCGCATGCTCGTGCTCCACCCCGACGAGCTCTCGCCGACCGACACGGCCGACCACGCCATCGACGCGCTGGCGCAGTCGCAGGTGCAGGAGGTCGTCCTGCTGGGCCGGCGCGGCCCCGCGCAGGCCGCGTTCACGAACCCTGAGCTGCGCGAGCTGGCCGACCTCCAGCGCGCCGGCGTCGAGGTCGACGCCACCGACCTCGAGCTCGACGAGCACTCCGCCCGCTGGCTGGAGGAGGACGCCGACGCCACCGCCAAGCGCAACGTCGAGATCCTGCGCACCTACGCCGAGCAGGGCCCCAAGGACGCCAGCCATCGCGTGATCCTGCGCTTCCTGCGCTCGCCTGTGGAGATCCTCGGCGAGGGCGACGACGGCCCCGTCACCGGCGTGCGCGTCGTCCGCAACGAGATCGTCGCGACCGAGGACGGCGGCCTGCGCGCCGTGGCCACCGGCGACGAGGAGACCATCGAGTGCGGCCTGGTGCTGCGCTCGATCGGCTACCGCGGGCGGCCCATCGACGACGTGCCGTTCGACGAGCGCCGCGGCCTCATCCGCAACCAGGGCGGCCGCGTCTCCGACGAGGAGGGTCACTCGCATCGCGGCGAGTACGTCGTGGGCTGGATCAAGCGCGGCCCCTCCGGCGTCATCGGCACGAACAAGAAGGACGCGGCCGACACGGTCGCCAAGATCCTCGAGGACCGCGACGGAGCGGGCCTGAACACGCCGTCGATCACCGACCCCGAGGAGATCGCCGCCTGGTACGCGCAGCGCGCGCCGGACGCCGTGACCTGGGAGGGCTGGGAGGCGATCGACCTGCACGAGAAGACCAGCGGCGAGCCCCACGGCCGCCCGCGCGTCAAGTTGGTGCGGTTGACCGAGCTGGTCGAGCGGGCCAAGGCGATCGCCGAGCGCCGCTGACCCGCCGGCTCCGGGGTCGGCGACGCGTGCGGCCATCCGCGTGCGTCGTCGCATAGGATCCCCGCACGTGTGAGGGGCCGAGGAAGCCGGTGTGAGTCCGGCGCGGTCGCGCCACTGTGACCGGGGACGACGTCGCGAGACGGCGCCTCCGGGAGCCAGACACTCCCTCCTCACGCGTTTCCTGCAAGCACTGACGGGACGCGCAATCCCGAGGAGGACCCCCGAATGTCCGATGTCGCCCTGGAGCGCCGCGCCGGCACGGCGCCCGCGCCGATCGCCTCGCCCCGTGAGCTCCTGCCCTACGCCTGCTTCGGCGGGCTCGTGCTCATGATCCTCATCTACTTCGTCGGCGCCGAAGAGGGCGCGCTGTCGCTGATCGCGGGCACCGGCGTCCACGAGCTCGTGCACGACGCGCGCCACCTGCTCGGCTTCCCCTGCCACTAGGCGCAGGGCTCCACCATGGTCCGCTCCCTGCTCATCCGCGGGATGCTGGTCGGCGCGCTCGCCGGGCTGCTGGCGTTCGCGTTCGCCTTCGTCTTCGGTGAGCCGCAGGTCCAGCACGCGATCGACTTCGAGGTCCATCTGGCGGCGCTGCAGCACCGGGCGCCGGACGCCCCGGTCGTCAGCCGCGGGGTGCAGCGCACGCTCGGGCTCCTGACCGGGACGCTGGCGACGAGCGTCGCGCTCGGCGGGCTCTTCGGGCTCACGTACGCCTACGCCTACGGCCGGATCGGCGCCGTCGGGGCGCGCGCGACGTCGGCGCTGCTGGCGCTCGGCGCCTTCGTGACGGTGACGGTCGTCCCGTTCACGAAGTACCCCGCCAACCCGCCGACGGTCGGCCGCGCCGGCACGATCGATCGGCGCACCGCGCTGTACGTCGCGATGATCGCCGTCACGATCCTGGCGGCCGTGGCGGCGGCGCGGGTCCGGCGCGTGCTGGTCGCGCGGCACGGAGCGTGGAACGCGGCGGTGCTCGCGGGGGCCGCCTTCGCGGCCGTCGTGGCGGTCGCGGAGCTGATCCTCCCGGCCGTCCACGAGACGCCGGCGGGCTTCCCGGCCGACGTCCTGTGGCACTTCCGGGTCGCCTCGCTGGGGGTCAACGCCACGATCTGGGTGACGCTCGGGCTCGGCTTCGGCGCGGTCGCCGAGCGGCTCCTGGCGTCCGCGCCGCAGCGATCGCCGGGTGCGGCGCCGGCGATCGCGCCCTGAGCGGCCGGCCGCGGATCCGCCACACGGGACGGTCGGGCACGGCAGAATGCCGCCGTGGCCTGTGACCCACCCAGCCGCGTGCACCCGTGACGGGCGCTCGGAGGCGCCGCCTGGTCGTCCTGGCGATCGTGTGGCTCGCGCTCCCGGCGGGGTGGCTGAGCCTCCGCGCCGCGGTCGGCGAAGGCGGCGTGCAGCGGGGGGTCGGCGTCACGACGCCGACGCCGGCCGTCGACCGCTTCGACGTCCGCCGCGCGATGGCCACCGTGCGCCTCCAGCTCGCCGCCGGCCAGCGGCCCGCCGGCTCCGCGGCGCTGCGCGCCGTCGCCGAGCAGCTGCGCCGGCGTCTCCCGCAGGGCCATTTCGAGGACCTCCCCGACCATCCCGGCCTGCGCAACATCGTGGGCGAGCTGCCGGGCACCGCGCCGGCCATCGTGCTCGGCGCCCACTACGACACCGAGTACCACCCGAAGGGCTTCGTGGGGGCCAACGACGCGGCGGCCGCGGTCGCGGCCGTCATCGAGGTCGCCCGCGTCCTGCGCCACGCCGATCGCGGCGCCGGCGCGCCGGCGATCCGCTTCGTGCTGTTCGACGGGGAGGAGGAGCCGGCGCCGACCGACGACTTCTACCGTGACGCGCTGCGGGGCTCCAAGGACTACGTCGCCGCCCACGCCGCCGAGGTGCGCGCCATGGTCCTGCTGGACTACATCGGCAACCACCGCGTCCGGCTCCCGCGCGAGGCCGGCTCCGACGTCGGGGTCTGGCGCGCGGTCCGGACGGCCGCCGCGCGCGTCGGCGTCGGCGCCGTGTTCCCCCCGGTCGCCGGTCAGGGGATCATCGACGACCACGTCCCGTTCCTGCGCGCGGGCATTCCGGCGGTCGACCTCATCGACTGGGACTACCGCGACAAGGACACGATCCACGACACCTACGACAAGCTCTCGCCCGTGGCCGTCGACGCCGTGGGGGAGACGGTCGTGCAGCTCCTGCGCACCTGGCGCTGAGCCGGTGGCCGCCGGCCGCGGCGCCACCGCGGTCGCCCGACACCGCGTCGCCGCGTCGTGGTTCACGGCCGGGCGGCCGGGTACGTCGCACCCATGAGCCAGCGGACCCGCCCGCCCTTCCGCGCCGACCACGTCGGGAGCCTCTTGCGACCGCCCGCCCTGTTGCGGGCGCGCGACGAGCATGCGGCGGGCCGCCTCGACGACGCCGGCCTGCGCGCCGCCGAGGACGAGGCGATCCGCGCCGTCGTCGCGCTGCAGCGCGACGCCGGGCTGAAGTCGGCCACCGACGGCGAGTTCCGCCGCGCGTCCTGGCACATGGACTTCATCTACCAGCTCGACGGTGTGACCAAGGCGCCC
>JAWVGD010000129.1:0-14219 GCA_033855515.1 Baekduia sp. | reverse complement strand
GCACGTACGTCCGGTGCACGGGCACCCCCGGACCGGAGCGGATCGCGCCCGGCACGCCCGGCTGGGACACCGCGACGCTGGAGACCGGCCACTGGCCGATGATCACGGCGCCGTCGCAGACCGCGGCGCTGCTGGACGCGATCGCCGGCGGCGCGGCCGCCTAGGAGGCTCCTGAAATCCGGCCGTCCGGTCGGCCGCAGATGGCCGCACCGCCTTTTTCAGGGGGCTCTAGGACAGCGAGCCGAGAAACGCCAGGCTCGCCGCGACGTCGCGCACCGGCCCCGCGCCGTCGGCAGGCACCCCGTCGACCAGCGCGCAATCCTGCTCGAGCACCATCCAGCCGTCGTATCCCTGCTCGGCGAGCAAGTCCATGAGCTCGCCGATCCGCGCGTCGCCCTCGCCCAGCGGGACGAACAGGCCGGCCTGGACGGCCGCCATCAGCGACAGCCGGCCCGCCGCGACCTCGGCGGCGACGGTCAGGTCGAGGTCCTTGAGATGGACGTGGCCGATCCGGTCGCCGTAGCGCCACGCGAACTCCAGCGGGTCATAGCCGCCGAGCCCCAGGTGGCCGGGGTCGAGGCACCACGCCACATCGGTCATCGACGCCAACCGGTCGATGTCCTCGAGGCGCTCGACCATCGTGCCGTGGTGCGGATGGATCACGGTGGTCATGCCCACCGAGGCGGTCAGCTCCGCCACGGCCTCGACGTTGCCGGCGACCCGGCGCCAGCCCAGCGGGTCCAGCGGCGCCGGGGTCGACCACGCCTCGTCGGCGACGAGCGCCAGGACGAACGTGTCGGCGCCCGCGGCGCTCATCGCGCTCGCGACCACCCGCGCGCGCTCCAGGGCGGCCTGCGCGTCGTCGACGTGCAGGGCCAGCGGCACGAAGCCACCGACGAGCGTCAAGCCGTACAACTGCAGCGCGGCCCGGATGGCGTCGCCGTCCAGCGGCAACCAGTCGCCCACGGGACCGAGCTCGGTCGCGCGCAGCCCGACGCCGGCCATCTCCCCGAGGACCCGCGACGGTGACAGCATCGCGCCCCAGCCCGGGGCTTCGCAGACGCCCCAGGAGATCGGGGCACCGGCCAGGTTCGGTGGGTCGACAGAGCTCTTGTAGGACATGATCGCCGCCGCGGGAGGTGGGGAGGCGGAGCGACGAGCAGCGCTCCGGGGGATGCGCGCACGCTACCTCTCCGCCCCTACTCCGGTCAACTTCGCACATGTCGTTGTGCGATTCTGTTATAGCTTCCGGCCTGTGTCCCAGGGAGAGGTCGAGACCCCGATGGTCCCCGCCCAGCGGCGGCAGCACATCGTGCTGGCCGTGCGCTCGGGCACGGCGCACGTCGCCGACCTCGCCCGCACCTTCGGCGTGTCGGAGATGACCGTCCGGCGCGATCTGCGGATCCTCGCACGCGACGGCAAGCTCGAGCGCGTCCACGGCGGCGCCGTCGACACCGTGTCCGAGCGACCGTTCGAGGAGGTCGAGGTCCAGCGCTTCGACGTCAAGGACCGCATCGGCGCCGCGGCGGCGGCGCTCATCAGCGACGGCCAGACCGTGATGATCGACATCGGGACCAGCACGCTGCAGGCCGCACGTCACCTGCGCGGCCGGACCGTCACGGTCATCACCACCAACTTGGCCGTCTACGAGGAGCTCGTCGCCGACGACGGCATCGACCTCGTCCTCGCCGGCGGCCTCGTGCGCCGCAACTACCGCTCGCTCACGGGGCTGCTCGCCGAGGACGTGCTGCGCCAGCTCGACGCCGACGTCGCGCTGCTGGGCACCAGCGGCGTCGACCGCGACCTCTCCGTGTGGGACACCACGATGGTCGAGGTCCCGACCAAGCGGGCGATGATCGACGCGGCCCGGTACGTCGTCCTGCTGGCCGACGCCGAGAAGTTCTCCATGTCGGGCGTCGTCCGGGTCTGCGGGCCCGGCGCCATCGACCACATCATCACCGACACGGCCGTCCCGGCCACCCGCCGTGCGGCCATCGAAGAAGCCGGGATCGAGGTAACCATCGCATGAAGCTGACCATCGTCGGGGGCGGAGGCTTCCGCGTGCCGCTCGTCTACACGGCACTGCTCCGCGCCCGTGATCGCCTGGGCCTGCAAGAGGTCGTGCTGCACGACGTCGAGCAGTCGCGCCTGGACCGGATCGCCCCCGTGCTTTCCGGCCTGGCCATCGAGCACGGCGTCCAGCTTCCCTTCCGGTCGACCACCGACATCGTCGACGCCGTCGAGGGCGCGAGCTTCGTGTTCTGCGCGATCCGCGTCGGGCAGCTCGAGGGCCGCGTCGTGGACGAGAGCGTCCCGCTCGACCACGGCGTCCTGGGGCAGGAGACCACCGGTCCGGGCGGCATCTGCTTCGCGCTGCGCACGATCCCGGTGATGGTCGAGCTGGCCGAGGTGGTCAAGGAGCACGCGCCGCAGGCGTGGCTGATCAACTTCACCAACCCCGCCGGCATGGTCACCGAGGCCATCCAGAAGGTCCTGGGCGACCGCGCGATCGGGATCTGCGACTCGCCCGCCGGCATGTTCCGGCGCGTCGCCCGCGCGCTGGGCCGCGACGCCGATGACCTGTGGTTCGACTACTTCGGGCTGAACCACCTCGGGTGGCTGCACGGCGTGCGCGACAACGACGGCGAGCTGCTGCCCCAGCTGCTGGCCGACGACGCGGCGCTCGACACCTTCGAGGAAGGGCGCCTGTTCGGCGGCGACTGGCTGCGCACGTTGCGCATGATGCCCAACGAGTACCTGTACTACTTCTATTACAACTCCGACACGGTGCGGGCGATCCTCAACAGCCCCGCCTCCCGCGGCGCCTTCCTCCTCGACCAGCAGGCGGAGTTCTACGCCGAGGGCGAGCAGCCGCCGGACGTGGCGCTGGCCAGCTGGCGCGCCACGCGCCACGACCGCGAGCGCACCTACATGGCCGAGGCGCGCGACGCCGCCGGCGTGGCCTGCGAGCACGAGATGGACGAGAACGGCGGCTACGAGCACGAGGCGATGGCGGTGCTCGAGGCCATCACGCTCAACACCCGCAAGGTCCTCACCCTCAACACGGCCAACCGCTCGGCGCTCTCGTTCCTGGACGACCGCGCCGTCGTCGAGGTCCCGTGCATCGTCGGGCGCTCCGGCCCCGTGCCGGTCGCCGTCGGCGAGGTCCCGCCGCACGCGCGCGCGCTCGTGCAGACGATGAAGGACGTCGAGCGCACGACGATCGAGGCGGCGACGACCGGCTCGCGCCAGCACGCGGTCAAGGCCTTGGCCTTGCACCCGCTCGTCCCGTCGGTGACCACCGCCCGCGCGATCCTCGACGGCTACTGCGCGCAACTCCCCGAGCTCAACGCGGTCTTCGGCGCGTGACCGTCGACCTCGCCTGTGGGGAGCCGGCCTTCCTCGACCTGACCTTCTCGGGTCTCGAGGCGCTGCCGGCTGCCGGGGAGGAGCGCTTCGCCCACGAGCTCCTGCGCTCGCCGGGCGGCGGCGCGACGATCGCCGTCGGCGCCGCGCGCCTGGGTCTGACGGTGGCGCTCGCCTCGCCCCTGGGCCGCGATCCCGACGGGGGGATGCTGCGCGCCGCCCTCGAGGCCGAGGGCATCCGCTGCTCCGCGCGAACGGTGGAGCGCACCGCGGTCACCGCGGTGATGCCGTTCGCCGGCGAGCGGGCGATGGCCTCCTACCAGCCCGAGCAGGACCTGCGCGTCGCCGACCTGGAGGAGCACGCGCCCCGCGCGGTCGTCCTGTCGCTCGCGCGCCTGGGGTGCGCGCCCGCCGGCGCCGAGTTGTACGCCATCGCCGGCGACGAGGACGCCCGGGCCTTCGCGGACGGGCTGCCGCTCGGCGTCGGACGGGCCCGCGCGCTGATCCTCAACACCCGGGAGGCGCTGGCGCTCACCAACGCCACCGACGCGAGCACCGCGGCCCGCGTCCTGTCGGCGCATGCGCCGCGCGTCGTCGTCACCTGCGGCCGCGACGGCGCGCTGTCGGTCGGAGACGGCGAGCTGCTGGAGGTGGCCGGCATCCCGGTCGAGGCCGTCGACACCACCGGCGCCGGCGACCTGTTCGCCGCGGCCTTCGCCTGGGCCGACCTCGGCGGCGCGCCGCCGCGCGACTGCCTGGGCTGGGCGTGCCTGTACGCCGCCCTGTCGGTCCGCGTGCCCACCGCCATGGCGGGCGCCGTTCCCATCGTCACGCTCGCTGAGGCGGGCGCGCAACACGGGCTGGCGCTGCCGGCCCGGTATGCATCCGTGCAGTTCGAGGAGGAGGCACCACAGTGAAGCTCTCAAGGATGTTCGCGGTGGCCGCCGCGGCCGGCGCCGCACTGGCCGCCGGCTGCGGCGGGACGCCGGGCGGCTCGGCCGACAACGTCAAGCCGCAGACGACCGCCAGCGCCAAGCCCGACGTGGCGAAGGCCGGCAACGTGACGCTCACCGTCTGGGACCAGGAGGTCCGGGGCGGGCAGGCGGCGCAGATCAAGCGCCTGAACACCGAGTTCATGGCCAAGTACCCCAACGTGAAGATCAAGCGCGTGGCGAAGTCCTTCGAGGATCTCAACACGACGCTGAAGCTCGCGGTCTCGGGCCCGAAGGCCCCCGACGTCGTCGAGGCCAACCAGGGCCTGGGCGTCATGGGCCAGCTCGTCAAGGCCAAGCTCATCCGCCCCGTCGACGACTACGCCAAGATCTACGGCTGGGCCGATCGCTACCCGAGCCTGCTGCTGGACCTCAACCGCTTCCAGCCGACCGGGACGACGTTCGGCGCGGGCAACCTGTACGGGTTGTCGCAGATGGGCGAGATCGTCGGCGTGTTCTACAACAAGAAGAAGGTCACCCAGGTCCCCACGACGCTGGCGGAGTTCGAGAAGCAGGTCGCCGACGCCAAGGCGCAGGGCGATGTGCCGGTGCAGTTCGGCAACCTCGACAAGTGGCCCGGCATCCACGAGTACGAGACCGTGCTCGGCCAGACCGCCGACAAGCAGGCCGTCCGCGACTTCGTCTTCCAGAAGTCGGGCGCGTCCTTCGACACGCCGGAGTTCACCGCCGCCGCCACCAAGCTCCAGGACTGGGCCAAGGGCGGGACGTTCACGCCGGACTTCAACGGCGTCGGCTATGACCCGGCGTGGAAGCGCTTCACCGGCGGCAAGGGCCGCTTCCTCATCGCGGGCACGTGGCTCGTGGCCGACCTGGCCAAGCGCATGGGCGACAACGTCGGCTTCTTCCTGATGCCGGGTGCCCAGGCCGGCGCCGACCCGGTGGCGCTCGGCGGCGAGAGCCTGCCGTTCACGATCACCAGCAAGTCCCAGCACCCCGACGTCGCCGCGGCGTACATCGACTTCCTGACCGACGCCAACGCGCAGAAGGTGCTCGCCGAGACCGACAACCTCCCGGCGATGAAGAGCGACACGCCCTCGGCCACCACCGGCCTGGCCGGCGAGGTCGCCACGGCGTGGACGACGCTCGGCAAGGCCGACGGGTTGATCCCGTACCTGGACTACACGACGACGACGTTCTACGACGACGTCTCGGCCGCGATCCAGAAGCTCCTGGCCGGCAAGACCGCTCCGGCGGACTTCTCCAAGAGCGTGCAGGGCAGCGTCGCCTCGTCGAAGGCGTCGAGCTGACATGAGCGCCCGCTCCTTCGTCACGTCCCCGTCGGCGGCCCTGGCCGCCCGGCGGGGACGTGGCGTCGAGCGGCCCCCTGGGGAGCCGCGGCGCGTCGGCTACCTCTACCTGGTGCCGGCGCTCCTGATCTTCGGGGCGTTCGTGCTCGTCCCGCTGGTCCACGCGTTCTGGCTGTCGCTGTTCGAGTGGGACGGCATCACCGCCGGGCACTGGGTCGGCCTGCGCAACTACCAGGACGTGTTCCAGAGCGCCCCGCTGCGCAGCGCGTTCGTCCACGCCTTGGTCCTCCTGATCTTCTACGCGGCGCTGCCGGTCTGCATCGGCCTGCTGCTGGCGGGGGTCATCGCGCGCGTGCAGGTGCGCGGCCTGCCGATCTTCCGCGTCATCCTCTTCCTGCCGCAGGTCGTGGCGCTGGTCGTCGTCGCCGTCATGTGGCGGATGATCTACGACCCCGGCTCGGGGCCCATCAACTCCACGCTGCGCCACATCGGCCTCGGCGGCCTGCAGAAGTCCTGGCTGGGCGACTTCGGCGTGGCGCTGCCCGCCGTCGGCCTGATCGGCACGTGGGTCATGTACGGGCTGGCGATGGTGCTGCTCACCGCCGGCGTCCAGAAGATCCCGCCGAGCCTGTATGACGCCGCGCGCGTCGACGGCGCGGGCGCGGTGCGCGAGTTCTTCGCCGTGACGCTCCCCGCGCTGCGTGGCGAGATCGCGGTCGCGCTGACGCTCACGACGATCGCCGCGCTGCGCAACTTCGACCTGGTGTACATCACCACCAAGGGCGGCCCGGGCAACGCGACCTCGGTCCCCGCCTTCCAGGTGTACCAGCGGGCGTTCGAGACCGGCAAGGTCGGCTCGGCCGCCGCGATCGGCATCGTCCTCGCCGCTCTGATCTTCCTGATCACCGTGTGCATCAACCGCGTCGCCGAACGAGGGACCGGAGGACGATGACCAGTCGCCGTGAGCAGTCGGTGGCCTACGCCATCCTCGGGGTCTTCTCCCTGCTGGCGATCCTGCCGATCCTCGGAATCGTGCTGACCGCGCTGCAGAAGCCGGGCGGGCTGGCCGGCTTCGGCACGTTCGACGGCCTGCACTTCGGCAACTTCGCGCGGGCGTGGGACCAGGGCCACTTCGGGCCCTACCTCAAGTCCAGCGCGATCGTGACGGTGTCGGTGGTGGCGATCTCCAGCGTGCTGTCGATCCTCGCCGGCTACGCCTTCGGCCTCATGCACTTCCGCGGCTCGGAGCTGTTGTTCTACGTCTTCCTGCTGGGCCTGATGGTCCCGATGGAGGCGATGATCGTCCCGCTGTACTACGACCTGCGGGACCTGCAGCTCACCGACACCTACTGGGCGCTGATCCTGCCCCAGGCCGGGACGTCGATCGCGTTCGGGACGTTCTGGATGCGCGCGTACTTCCGCTCGGTGCCGCGGTCGCTGGTCGAGGCGGCGCGCATCGACGGGGCCTCGAGCTGGCTCGTGCTCTGGCGCGTGCTGTTGCCGCTGGCCCGGCCGGCGGTCCTGACCATGATGGTGCTCTTGTTCATGTGGACCTGGAACGAGTTCCTGCTCGCGCTGGTCATGGTCTCCGACGAGGGGCTGCGGACGGCGCCGCTGGGCCTCAGCTTCTTCCAGGGCCGCAACCAGGCGGACCTGACGCTGCTGGCCTCCGGGGCGGTCATCGTCGCCCTGCCCGTCGTCGTCCTCTATGTCTTCCTGCAGCGCCACTTCATCCGGGGCATGCTCTCCGGTGCCGTAAAGGGGTAACACGATGGCCGACGTCCGCTTCACCCAGGTCCACAAGCGCTACGGCGGCGTCGAGGCCGTCCGCGACCTCACGCTGCACATCGGCGACGGCGAGTTCATGGTGTTGGTCGGACCCTCCGGCTCGGGCAAGACGACGGCGCTGCGGATGCTCGCGGGCCTGGAGTCGATCACCGAGGGCCAGGTGTTCATCGGCGCGACGCTGGTCAACGCGATCGCCCCGCGGGAGCGCGACATCGCGATGGTCTTCCAGGACTACGCGCTGTACCCGCAGATGACCGTGTTCGACAACCTCGCCTTCGGCCTGAAGCGCCGCAAGACGCCCAAGGACGAGATCCAGCGCCGGGTCCGCGAGGCGGCCGCCTCGCTGGACATCGAGCGCTACCTGGACCGCAAGCCGGGGCAGCTCTCGGGCGGGCAGGCGCAGCGCGTCGCGCTCGGCCGGGCGCTCGTGCGCCAGCCGCAGGTGTTCCTCATGGACGAGCCGCTGTCCAACCTCGACGCGAAGCTGCGCACCCAGACGCGGGGCGAGATCAAGCGCCTGCAGAAGGACGTGCGCACGACGACGGTCTACGTCACCCACGACCAGGTCGAGGCGATGACCATGGGCGACCGGATCGCGGTCATGCAGGACGGGCGCCTGGAGCAGGTCGGCACGCCGGAGGAGCTCTACGAGCGGCCCGCCAACAAGTTCGTGGGCGGGTTCATCGGCAGCCCGGCGATGAGCTTCTTCGACGCCGAGGCGACCGGCGCGCAAGACGGCGCCGTGCGCCTGAAGGCCGGCCCCATCGACCTTCTGGTCCCGGGCGCGGGCCCGCTGCCGCCCGCGGTGGCGGTCGGGGTGCGGCCGGAGTGCGCGCGCCCGTGGAGCGCGGACCGCGGGGACCTCGCCGGCCCGATCCAGGGCCGGGTCGCCTACGTCGAGGCGCTTGGGCGCGAGACGTTCGTCGGCGTCGACGCCGGCGACGCGCAGCTGGTGGTGCACTACGACGGCCGGTCGGCGCTGCTGCCCGGCGACCCGCTGGAGTTCGGCGTGCTGCCCGGTGGCCTGCGCTACTTCGACGTGGAGACCGGCGCGGCGCTCGCGACGCACGGGTCGCCCGTGTCCTCCGCCTAGCTGCTCCAAGCTGTTCAGAGTTGTTCGGCGTGAACCGGGCCGTTGGCGCGCGTTTCGTGCGCCCTTAGCGCTTGAATCGCAATGGATAGACACGACCCTTGACACGGGAGTCACGACAGGTCTAGGTTGCGTCGAGCTGCTTGAGTGTTCGAACTCGTGCGAAGGTGTTAGCGAGGAACACGGCGGCTGGGGAGTCTGTCCGTGCAACAAGGAGGAAGTGTCGTGAAGCGCTTCGGCGTGGTCCTGGTGGCGTTGGCCATCGTCGCCCTCGGTCTGACGGGCTCTGCGCTCGCGGCGCCGGCGGCCAACTACACGGCCGGCAAGGGCGTGAAGATCAACGTGATGGGCGAATGGGCCCACCCGGATGACGACACGAGCATCATCGGCCCGTGCGGCGTGTGGCATCAGCGCTACGGGACCAAGTGCGGGATCATCATGGTCACCCGCGGTGAGGGCGGCGGCAACGGCGCCGGCACGGAGATCGGCCCGGCGCTCGGGCTGCGTCGCGAGAACGAGGACCGCGTCGCCCATTACCGCTCCGGCACGATCGACATCTTCAACCTCGACCGCGTCGACTTCTTCTACAACCTGAGCGCGCCGCTCACCCAGCACTTCTGGGGTGAGGACGAGACGCTGCGCCGCATCACGCGCATCATCCGGATGACGCAGCCCGACGTCTACATCGGGTTCAACCCGACCATCCAGGGCGCCGGCCATGGCAACCACCAGCAGGCCGGGCGGTACATCTGGGAGGGCATGCAGGCCGCGGCCGACCCGAGCATGTTCCCCGAGCAGCTCACCGGCCCCGGCGCCCTGAGCACGTGGCAGGTCAAGAAGGTCTTCTCGGGCGGCAGCACGACCGGCACCGGCGGCAACCCGCTGGCGGCCGACTGCACCACCGGCTTCACGCCGGCGGCGACGAACGTCGACGCGGTCGCCGGCGTCTGGCTCGGCTACGACTCGCCCTACACCTGGGCGAAGGGCAACGTCCAGAACGAGCCGGCGGGCTCCGCCAAGTCGTGGGCGCAGGTCGCCTCCGAGGGTCGCCTCGCCTACCCGACGCAGAGCCGCACGATGCAGCAGGGCACGGCCGAGCCGAGCTGCTCGCGCTTCGGCCAGACCGCCGCCTTCGTGCCGTTCCAGCCGAACATGACGTCCGGCGGGGCGCCGAACGCGCCGGCCGGCAAGGACAACGCGATCCTCTTCGGCGCGTCGGTCCGCGACCCGGGCGGCCTGCCGCTCGGCACGACCGAGTACCTGACCTTCTCCAGGTTCTACAACGTGCCCGGCGCGCCGTTCACGGCGACCCTGCACCTGAAGTCCGGCGGGGCGACGATCCCCGGCAGCACCAGCAGCGCCGGCAACGTCGTGGCGTTGACCGTGCCGACCGGTTGGACGGTCGACGGGCCCAAGCCGCTGCCCGCCACCACGTCGTCGACCGAGACCACGGTGTCGTTCACCGTGACCCCGGCCGCCAACGCGCCCGTCAACGCCAACGCCAAGGTCTCGGCGCTGGTCACCTCCGGCGCCAACACGGGCTACACCGACAGCGTCGTGCGGATCGTCTCCCCGGTCGAGGGACGCCTCGACCGCTGGGGCGTGTGGGCGGAGTACGACAACTGGGTCGAGAGCACGGCGCCGCTGGCCCGTCGCCTCGGCCGCTCGCAGGCCCTGCAGTCCATGGGCATGGGCGAGACCAAGAACATCACCGTGAAGGTCCACAACTGGTCGACGACCCCGCAGTCCGGCGACGTGACGCTCGCGCCGCCCTCGAACATCACGCCCGACGCGGCCACCAAGTCCTACGGGACGCTGGCCCCGGGTGCCGACGGGTCGGTCACGTTCACGCTGACCGACACCGACACCACGCTGCCGGCCAACCAGGTCGTCAACATCCCGATCACGACGTCCTTCGACACGCCGGGTCCCGGCACGGGCTCGGAGACCATGCAGATGGCCATCGTCCCGACGACGACCATCCCGGAGGCCGGCGGCACGCCGACGGTCGACGGCACCGCCTCGCCGGGTGAGTACACCGGCGCCGCGATCGACATCGGACGCCAGTGGGAGGGCACCAAGACCTGCACGCCGATGGGCGTGGACTGCGGCTCGTCGGCCGCGGCCGGCACGGCGGGCAGCAGCTGGGCGAAGATGACCCACAAGAACGACGCCCTGTACTTCTACATCCACGTGCAGGACGACTACCAGGGTTACGCGGTCACCCCGACCGAGTGCGTCGCGCACTGGCTCGCGGACTCCGTCGAGATCCTCATCGACCCCCGCGGCACCGCCAACCAGACGACGTACGACACGGCCAACACGTTCAAGCTGGGCGTGTTCCCCTACACGAACGACCCGGCCGGCGCCAACGGCAACGGCGCCAACGGGCCATGCTGGGAGCGGGACGCCGACAACCACCAGGGCTACTCGACCGGGCCGCTGGCCAACACGGTCGACGGCGCCCCCAACGCCCCGGGGGTGCAGGTCGCCTCGACGGCCACGTGGGTCGGCACGAACCAGACCACGGTCGACCACGCCTACGCCGGCGGCGGCTACGACCTCGAGGTCAAGATCCCGATGGCCGACCTCCCGGCGGCCGTCGATCCCGACCACATGGCGTTGAACATCACGCCGTACGACAACGACAACAACGCGGCGGCCGGCACGACCGCGCTGCGCCACATCGACGCCAACCAGACGCGTCTGGCCTGGTCGGCGATCGGCGGGGTGCAGGCCGCGCCATACCGCTGGGGCCACGCCACGGTGGCGAACTACACCCCGCCGGCGGGCCGCTCCACCACGCCCGATGCGCCGAACGTGTCCAACCCCAACCTCGACGGGACGAAGTCCCCCCAGACGATCGCCCAGTCCGCGCGTGACGGGGTCCCGATCGCAGGCCGCACGCCCGCCCCGGCGAGCAACCGGCTGACGATCGACCACGTCAAGCTCAACGCGGCGAGCGCCGAGATGGACATCACCTCGACGGGCACCGGCACCGCGCGCGTGTACCTGTGGTCGGGCCTGACCGGCACGGTCCCGGTGTACACGAGCAGCTGCCCGGCGCCGACCGCCGACAGCAGCCTGGCCGAGCTGGCCAGCTTCGGGCTCGACGCCTGCAACGTGACCGACGGGGGCTATCCCGCCTGGGGCACCGATCAGAGCGGGCGTGTCGTCGCCTCCTCCACGGTGGCGATGACGGGCGGCACCCAGCACGTGTCGATCCCGCTCGACGGGGCCGGCCGGGCGAAGCTCGCCAAGGACGGCACCGCGCTGGTGTCCTACCTGACGCCTGCCGACGAGGTCCAGGCGTTCGCCCTCCCGCTCGCCCAGCCCAAGGCGTTCGTCTCGGGCACCAGGGGTGGCGGGGCCGACGGTGACGGGAGCGGCTCGCCCTCCCAGGTCCAGCTCAAGGCGCGCCTGACGGGCACCACGCCGTTCCCGGGGACGCCGACCGGCACCGTGCAGTTCCGCATCGACGGCGCCGACGAGGGATCGCCGGTCAAGGTGGATGACAACGGCCGGGCGCAGCTGGTGACCACCGCGATCGACGACGCCAAGGGCCACACGATCACCGCGGTCTACAGCGGCGACGGCGACTACGTGCCGACCAGCGCGTCGTCGACGCAGCCGGCCGACCCGGCGGGCCCCGCCGGTCCCAAGGGCGATCCGGGCCCCAAGGGCGACCAGGGCCCGGGCGGCCCCGCCGGTCCGCAGGGGCCGACCGGGCCCGCGGGTCCCAAGGGCAGCACGGGCCCCAAGGGCAGCAAGGGCAGCAAGGGCAGCACGGTGACCGTCACCGTCGCGTGCGAGATCGTGCGGAGCACCACGGTGACCTGCACGGTCAAGGAGCTCGGCGCCAAGGCGTCCTCCAGCAAGATCACGAGCACGGTCCGGCTGTTCGGGGGCAAGGCGCGCGCGTCGCGCACCGCCCGCGGCACCGTCCACCTGACGCTGAAGGGCCACCGGCGCCTGTCGCCGTCCCAGAAGATCGTGGTCACGGTCCGCAAGGACGGCAAGACGTCGACCCTGACGATCAAGGCCGACGCCCGCATCAAGAAGGCGCTGGCCCAGGTCAAGGTCTGACCGTCCCGCAGGGGACACCCCGCCTGGAGGTCCGGTCTCCTCACCGGACCTCCAGGCGCTCCTACGGGGATCGCTGAGAGTTCCCCTGTGGCGTGTCCGGCTCTGATACAAGTCGGCCGGAGTCCCGCTGATGAGCACGCAGAGCCCTCGCCACACCATCCCGGCCCAGCGTCAGCAGGAGATCCTGCGCGCTGTTCGCTCCGGGTCCACCCACGTCTCGGACCTGGCCGCGAGCTTCGGCGTCTCGGAGATGACCGTGCGCCGCGACCTGCGGGCGCTGGCCCGTGACGGGCGGCTGGAGCGGGTGCGCGGCGGCGCGGTCAACGCGACCAGCGAGCGGCCGTTCGACGAGATCGTCGTGGAGCGGCTCGAGGCCAAGGACCGCATCGGCGCGGCGGCCGCCGCCCAGGTGCAGGACGGCCAGACCGTGATGATCGACATCGGCACCACGACGCTGCAGGCGGCACGCCATCTCCGCGGGCGCAAGATCACCGTGGTGACGACGAGCCTGGCGGTCTACGAGGAGCTGGTGCCCGATCCCGACATCGAGTTGATCCTTCCCGGGGGGCTCGTGCGCCGCAACTACCGGTCGCTCGTCGGCGTGCTCGCCGAGAGCTCGCTGCGGCAGCTCAAGGCCGATCTGCTCTTCCTCGGCACGAGCGCCGTCGACACCGAGTTCGGTGTGTGGGACACCACGATGGTCGAGGTGCCGATCAAGCGCGCGATGATCGACGCCGCCGAGCGCGTCACGCTGCTGGCCGACATCGAGAAGTTCTCGATGGGCGGCCTGGTGCGCGTCTGCGAGGCCGACGCGATCGACGAGATCATCACCGACGGGCCGCTGCCCGACGCCTGCGGCCCGGCGGTGGCCGACGGCGGCATCGCCGTCACCATCGGCTGACGGGCGCGGCCAGGCTGAACCGCCGGCCCCCGTCGCCTTACCGGCAACTGGTTTACTGGTCGGCGCTCGGGGAATGCTGAGCGCCGATGAAGCCGCCGCCGTCCGTGACGATCCTGACCGGGGAGCTGGATCTCCAGGCGTCCCGGTCGCTGGGGCAGCGCCTCAACGAGGAGGTCGGCAGCGGCGTGCAGGCCGGCGACCTCATCCTCGACCTCTCGAGCGTGTCGTTCATGGACTCCAGCGCGCTGGGCGTGATCATCAAGGCCGACCAGCGGCTGGGGCGCCTGGGGCGCGGGCTCGCGCTGGTGGCGCCGGAGGGCAGCGCCGCCGCGACGGTGGTGGGCCTGACGCACATGGACCGCACGCTGCGAGTGGGCACGACGCGCGCCGACGCCGAGGCGGCGCTCGGAGACACGCCGGACGCGCCTACGCCGTCCTGACGCCGGCTGCGGCCTCCAGCCCGAGCTCGGCGATCGCCAGCTCGCGCATCTTGAACTTCTGGACCTTGCCGGTGACGGTCATCGGAAACCCTTCGACGACCTTGACGTAGCGCGGCACCTTGAAGTGGGCGACCGCGCCGCGGCAGTGCTCACGGACCTCGTCGGGCGTGAGCGCCGAGCCGGGGCGCAGGATCACCCACGCCATCAGCTCCTCGCCGTAGCGG
Organism: Baekduia sp.; assembly: GCA_033855515.1. Classification (GTDB taxonomy): domain Bacteria; phylum Actinomycetota; class Thermoleophilia; order Solirubrobacterales; family Solirubrobacteraceae; genus Baekduia. Next base: position 64 of record JAWVGD010000129.1, on the reverse strand, counting down.
CTGTCGGGGACCCCGATGACCTGGACGTCGGCGATGTCGGGATGGCCGTAGAGGAACTCCTCCA
>JAWVGD010000128.1:0-2873 GCA_033855515.1 Baekduia sp. | reverse complement strand
GGTGGCCTTCGGCTTCGCCGCGGTCGCCCAGCGCGACCGCCGGCTGCGCCACGGCGTCGCGCTCATCGACGCGGCGGGCCTGGCCGCGCTGGCCATCGCGCTCACGTTCGTCCAGGAGACCGTCCTGTTCGGGACGCTCATCGCGCCGGACGGCGGCGGCAACGATCACGTGGGCTGGGGGTGGGAGCTGCTGGTCGTCGCCGCCGGCTTCGGGCTGATCGCCTACAGCTCGGTCGACCGCCAGCCGGGCCCCGCATACCTCGGCGTCGCGAACCTCATCGCCTTCGCGGTCATCACCTCGCTCGGCGTCTCGGGCGACGGCGCGACGCTGCTCGGCTGGCCGCTGGCGTTGGCGATCGTCGCGGCGGCCCTGCTGGCCATCGGGTTGCGACCGACGACTCCGGCGCCACCGCCGCCGGACGTCGACGCGCCCGAGCCACCGCCGCTGCCCTGGCGGTGACGCCGGGCGGGGCGGCGGGTCCTATCCGTCCAGCGGGTCGCCGCCGGAGAGCCCGCCGCGGTGCGCCGGCGCCTCGGGTGCCGCCGGCGGCGCGGTCGTGGCCGGCGCGGCGGGCAGGCCGGACCCGCCGGGCGCGCCCGCGGGCAGCGAGCCGCCCTGCTGGTCGAGGAACGGCGGCCAGTCCTCGGTCAGCAGCGCCACGTACGCATAGGCGCGCTGCTGGTAGGACAGGCCGAGGACGATCATGTCCTGCAGGCCCTTGGGCTGCTTGCCGAGCAGGACGATCGCGAACCAGGCGACGAACGCGCCGACGCTGTAGACGACCTGCATCGCGTAGGCGATGATCAGGACCGGGATCGCCAGGAAGATCCGCAACAGCACCTTGATGCGGTCGTACTCGGGCTTGGGCGGCGGGATCCGGATCCGCGTGGGGTAGCGGTCGGTGTCCCCGCTGAACGGCGGGTACTCGTCGGTCAGCAACGTGATGTAGCCGTAGACCGCCGTGCCGTAGCGCAGCAGTCCCGCGACGAAGTCGTACAGCGGCTTCGGGTAGCGCCCGGTGAAGACCAGCGCGAACCATGCGGCGATGACCGCGAAGGTCGCCACGAACCCCCACGCCCAGAGCACGATGAAATGGGGGATTGCGAGGACGTAGCGGAAGAACGTCGTCAGGCGGCTGCGGCGCTCGACGTACTCGGCTTCGAAGATCGGCTGATCGGACACAAGCGGAGACTAAACCGCGCTCGGCGCGCGCACAATGGCCGAAGGTCGCGTGCCCGGCCGCGGGCCGGGCCCTCAGAGCTCGCGCGCGAGCTCGACGAACGGGTCGAGCGCAGCGGGGTTCGCGAGGCTGTCGCGGCTGGCGGCCTGGTCGGCGGGGGCGCCCATCAGGATGCGCTTGACGGGCACCTCGAGGACCTTGCCGCTGAGCGTCCGCGGGACCTCGGCGATCTGCTGGATCGTGTTGGGGACGTGCCGCGGAGAGCAGTCCTCGCGGATGCGCTTCTTGATGCGGGCAACGAGCTCGTCGGTGAGCTCCTGCCCGTCGCGGAGCACGACGAACAGCGGCATCCAGCCTTCGGTGTCCTTCTTGGGGATGTCGACCACGAGGGCGTCGATCACGTCGTCCTCGGCGAGCACGGCGCGGTAGATCTCGCTGGTGCCCATCCGGATGCCGCCGCGGTTGATCGTCGAGTCGCTGCGGCCGTAGATGATCGCCGTGCCGCGGTCGGTGATCTCGATCCAGTCGCCGTGGCGCCACACGCCCGGGTAGGTCTCGAAGTAGGACTCCCGCAGCCGCGAGCCGTCCTCGTCGCCCCAGAAGAAGACCGGCATCGACGGCATCGGCTCGGTGATGACGAGCTCGCCGACCTCGCCGGTCAGCGGCTGCCCCTCCGGATCCCAGGCCTCGACCTTCGCGCCGAGGGCGCGGCACTGCAGCTCGCCCAGGTGGACCGGCAGCGTCGGGACGCCGCCGACGAACGCGGTGCAGACATCGGTCCCGCCCGAGGTCGAGAACAGCCAGGTATCGGCGCCGAGCTGGTCGTAGACCCACTGGAACCCCTCGGGCGACAGCGGCGAGCCGGTGGAGCCCACCGCCTTCAGCGCGCTGAGGTCGCGGTCGCCCGCGCCCGGCTCGATGCCCTCCTTCTCGCACGTCGCCAGGAACGACGCGCTCGTGCCGAACACCGTCGCCCCGGTCTCGGCGGCGAGCTCCCACAGGCGGTCGAGCGTCGGGGTGCCCGGGTTGCCGTCGAAGAGGATGATCGAGGCCGGCGTGAGCAGGACGCCGGCCAGGAAGTTCCACATCATCCAGCCGGTCGTCGTGAACCAGAACACACGGTCGCCGGCCTGCGCGTCGAGGTGCAGGTGCAGCTTCTTGAGGTGCTCGAGCAGGATCCCGCCATGGCCGTGGACGATCGGCTTGGGCAGGCCGGTCGTCCCGGAGCTGTAGAGCACCCAGAGCGGATGGTCGAACGGCAGCGCGGCGAACTCCAGCGGCTCCTGCTGGCGGATCAGCTCGCTCCAGGGCACCGTGCCGTCGACCTCCCCGGCGTCGAGGTAGTCGAGGACGACCGTGTGCTCCAGCGACGGGATCTGCGCCTGGAGCTCGGCGACCACGTCGCGGCGGTCGAAGTCCCGGCCGCCGTAGCGGTAGCCGTCGACGGCCAGCAGCACCTTGGGCTCGATCTGGGCGAAGCGGTCGACGACCGAGCGCGTCCCGAAGTCCGGCGAGCACGACGACCACGTGGCACCCATCGACGCGCACGCCAGGAACGCGGCGAGCGCCTCGGGGATGTTCGGCAGGTAGCCCACGACGCGGTCGCCCGGCCCGACGCCCCACAGGCGCAGCCCGGTGGCGATCCGGGCGGTCAGGTCGCGCAGCTCGCCCCAGGTCATGTAGTCCAGCTCG
>JAWVGD010000127.1:0-2941 GCA_033855515.1 Baekduia sp. | reverse complement strand
CCGGCCCGTCGTGGCGGACGGAGACCTCGACCGGCGTGCCCGGCGGCGTGTGCACCAGGGCGTTGCGCAGGAGGTTCGCGAAGACCTGGCGCAGCTGATGGGGGTCGCCCGCGACGATCGCGCGGCCGCCTGAGCGCAGGTCGATGTCGCGCTCGGGCGCGGTCGCGCGCGCGTCGTCGACGGCGTCGCCGGCCAGCGCCGCGAGGTCGACGTCCTCGCGGATGGCGTCGCGGACCTCGTCCAGGCGCGCGAGCGTCAGCAGGTCCTCGACCAGGACCCCCATGCGCGCGGCCTCGGACTCGATGCGGTTCATCGCCTTCTCGGTGTTCTCCGGGTCGCGGGCCGCACCGATCCGGAACAGCTCGGCGTACCCGCGGATGGACGCCAGCGGCGTGCGCAGCTCGTGCGACGCGTCGGCGAGGAAGCGGCGCAGCCGGTCCTCGGAGGCGCGCTGGTCGGAGAACGCCTGCTCGAGCCGGTCCAGCATGCGGTTCAGCGCCAGGCCCAGCCGCCCGACCTCCGTCCGCGGCGTCTCGGTCTCGACGCGGCGGGCCAGGTCGCCCGCGGCGATGGCGCCCGCGGTGACGCCCATGCGCTCGAGCGGCCGCAGGCCGATCCGCACGAGCCACCAGGCCAGCGCGCCGAGCGCCGCGAGGATCGCCGCGATGACGAGCCCCTCGATGCGCAGCAACCGGTTCAGCGTCGCCTGCGTCTCGGCCAGCGGAACGGCGGCGACGTGGACGTCCCCGTCGGGGCTGGTGCGGGCGAACACCCGGTAGGACTTGCCGGTGTTGGCGGCCTTGACCGTGATGAGCTTGTTGGTGGCCAACGTGCTCGGCAGCGCCGGCACCGTCGCCGTCGAGTAGCACGTGGGACACAGCGAGCGGGTGGTCGTCCCGGAGGCCGAGCGGTCGAAGGTCCAGGTCCCGGCGGCCATCCCGCCGCCGCCCGGAAGGCGGTCGTCCGCCCCATGGCCGGCGCCGGGGCCGACGGGGGCGTCCCCGCCGCCCCGGTACCCGGTCGGGCCGCCGCCCGCGAAGGATGCTGCCGCCCGCGCCTGCTGATCGACGCGGCTCATCATGAAATGGCGCTGCTCGACGTACGTCACCCCGGCCAGCAGCACGAGGCCGATCGTCGCCAAGACCAGCAGTCCCGCGACGAGCCTGGTGCGCAGCGACACGCCGTTACGTCCTCGGTGAACGCAAGGCGTAGCCGACGCCGCGGGCGGTGTGGATGAGCGGGGATCCGTGCTTGTCGATCTTCTTGCGCAGGTAGCTGATGTAGGTCTCCAGGACCCGGGCGTCGCCGCCGAAGTCATAGTCCCAGACCTGATCGAGGATCTGGGCGCGCGTGAGCACCCGGCGCGGGTTGAGCATCAGGTAGCGCAGCAGCCGGTACTCGGTGGCGGTCAGCTCGATCAGCTCGCCGTCGCGGGTGACTTCACGGGTGTCCTCGTCGAGCTCGAGGTCCTCGAACACGAGACGGCTGGTCTCGGGCTGGGAGAGGCCGGCGCGGCGCAGGATCGTCCGGATCCGGGCCACGAGCTCCTCGAGGCTGAACGGCTTGGTGACGTAGTCGTCGCCGCCCATCGTGAGCCCGCGGACCTTGTCCTCGGTCGCGTCGCGGGCGGTGAGGAAGATGATCGGGACCTGGACGCGCTCGGCGCTGAGGCGCTTGGCGACGTCGAAGCCCTCCATGTCGGGCAGCATCACGTCGAGCACGAGCAGGTCGGGCTTGAACGACGCGACCGCCTCGAGGGCGCTGCGGCCGTCGCCGACGGACTCGACCGTGAAGCCCTGGAACCGCAGGGCCATCGAGATCACGTCGGCGATGTTGGGCTCATCGTCGACCACTAGGACGCGGTGGCTCTCGGGTGTTGCGGTGGTCATCACACGCTCAGTATCGGCACGGATCCTGGGAGGTTGCTGGGAGGAACCCAGGAACCTCCTGCGAGCCGGCTGTGGCGTCTCTGAGGCTAGTGGGCCGGCCGGCGGCCGTGGTGGCCGGGCGCCCGGGGAGCCCCGGGCGCCTCGGCGCCGCGCGCGGGCGGCGTCCGGTTGACCAGGTCGTCGACGTGCGCGTCGATCTCCGCCAGCTCCTGCGTGCGCTCGGCGGCGGTGAGGCGCCCGGCGGTCACCTCGGCGTCGAGCTGCTTGACGATCGCGTCCTTGATGGCGCTCTTGACGTCGGCGATCGCCTTGCCCTGGTCCTTGGCGACGTCGGCGATGCTCTTGCCGGCCTGGAGCTTCGTGCGCAGCTCGTCGGTCTTCAGGCCCAGCGCCGTCGCGGCGGCGTCGAGTCCGGCCGGGCCGCCGAGGCCGGGGCCGCCCGGGCCGCCGCCGACGTGGCCCGGACCGCCGGGGCCGCCCGGGCCACCGTGCCGACCGCCGATGCCCGGACCACCGAGGACGCGCCCGTCCTTCTGGCGGCCGGCCTTGATGGCGTCGGCCTGCTGCTGGGTGATCTTGCCGTCCTTGACGGCCTGGTCGACCTGGGCGTCCTCGGCGGCGCCGAGCGCGGAGCGCAGGGCCTCGGGCGTGACGTTCAGGCGCTTGGCGGCGTCGTCGAGGACCGACTGCTCGGTCTTCTTCGGATCGCTGCCGCCGGCGGCGATCGCCGCCCCTGCTCCTGCGCCGGCGGCCAGGACGGCGGCGGACACGACGACGTAGCGGTTGACCCTCATCGCAGCAGCATCCCGGTGATCACTGAGAAGTGCCTGAGAGCGGGGAACACTGGCCCAGAGGGCCAGGTTCCCTTGCGGGTGTTCGCCCATGGGGGCGAAACCCGCGGCCGGGGAACACTGGCCCAGAGCGTGGCGGGTCAGGGACCGACGCTCCTAGCCGAACGTGAACGCGTAGGCCGACGTGCCCGGCGCAAGCGCCAGGTCGAGCCGGTGACGCCCCGCCCGCCGCAGGTCGACCAGCGTGTAGAGCCGCTGGCG
>JAWVGD010000126.1:0-5843 GCA_033855515.1 Baekduia sp. | reverse complement strand
GCCGCGCAGCTGTGCAACGAGTTCCGCAGCTACTTCCCCGACAACGCGGTCGAGTACTTCGTCTCCTACTACGACTACTACCAGCCCGAGGCGTACGTCCCCTCCAAGGATCTGTACATCGAGAAGGACTCGGCGATCAACGAGGAGATCGACCGGCTGCGCCACGCGGCGACCGCCGCGCTCTTCGGCCGCCGCGACGTGATCATCGTCGCGTCGGTGTCGGCGATCTTCGGCCTCGGCTCGCCGGAGACCTACAACGACAACCTCGTGCTCCTCAAGAAGGGCGAGGAGATCGACCGCGACCTGCTGCTGCGCAAGCTGGTCACGATCCAGTACACCCGCAACGACCAGGCCCTGGGCCGCGGCTCGTTCCGCGTGCGGGGCGAGGCGCTGGAGATCTTCCCGGCCTACTCGGAGACGACGGCCTACCGCGCGACGTTCTTCGGCGACGAGGTCGAGTCGCTGCAGGAGTTCGACCCGCTCACCGGCGAGCTCGTCCACGGCGACATGGAGCACATCGGCATCTGGCCGGCGTCGCACTACAACGTGCGCGAGGGCACCGTCGACCGCGCGGTCGAGGAGATCGGCCGGGAGCTCAACGCCCGCACCCAGGAGCTCGAGGCCGAGGGCAAGCTGCTGGAGAGCCACCGCCTGCGCCAGCGCACGCAGTACGACATGGAGAGGCTGCGGGAGATGGGCTTCTGCAACGGCATCGAGAACTACTCGCGCATCCTGGACGGCCGGATGCCCGGCGACCGGCCGTACTGCCTGATCGACTACTTCCCCGAGGACTTCGTCTGCATGATCGACGAGTCCCACCAGACCGTGCCCCAGATCGGGGGCATGTACGAGGGCGACCGCTCGCGCAAGTCGACGCTCATCGACTACGGGTTCCGGCTGCCCAGCGCCCTCGACAACCGGCCGCAGACCTTCGACGAGTTCCTGTCGATCACGCCGCAGATGCTGTTCGTCTCGGCGACGCCGGGCAACTACGAGCGGGCGCACTCCGGCGCGACGGTCGAGCAGATCGTCCGCCCGACCGGCATCATCGACCCGCTGGTCGACGTCCGCCCGACGCGCAACCAGATCGACGACCTCATGAACGAGGTGCGCGAGCGCGTCGACCGCAACGAGCGCGTCCTGGTCACCACGCTCACGAAGAAGATGAGCGAGGACCTCACCGACTACCTGCTGGAGATGGGCTTCAAGGTCCGCTACCTGCACTCGGAGGTCGACACGCTGGAGCGGATCCAGATCATCCGCGACCTGCGCCTGGGCGAGTACGACGTGCTGGTCGGCGTCAACCTGCTGCGCGAGGGTCTCGACCTCCCGGAGGTGTCGCTCGTCGCGATCCTGGACGCCGACAAGGAGGGCTTCCTGCGCGGGGAGACCTCGCTCATCCAGACGATCGGCCGCGCCGCCCGCAACGTCGACGGCACCGTGATCATGTACGCCGACAAGGAGACCGCGGCGATGAAGGCGGCGCTGTCGGAGACCGACCGCCGCCGCGAGATCCAGCTCGCTTACAACGAGGAGCACGGCATCACCGCCGCGTCGATCGTCAAGGGCATCAGCGACATGTCGGAGTTCCTGCAGGGCGAGAGCAAGACGCCCAAGGGCAAGCGCCGCACCGACCGCAAGAAGGTCAAGACCGAGTCGATGACCTCGTCGGAGCTCGACAAGACGATCATCGAGCTCGAGCGCGAGATGTCCGAGGCGGCGGAGGACCTGCGCTTCGAGTACGCGGCACGGCTGCGCGACGAGATCCGCGAGCTGCGGCGCGACCTGCGGCAGCTGATCGACCTCGAAGCGCCGGCGTAGGAGGACCGCTAGCGTCCGCCCGGCATGCTCGCCGGGGCGTTGATGGAGTGGTACGCGCGCGAGGCGCGGGACCTGCCGTGGCGCCGCACGCGCGATCCCTACGCGATCCTCGTCAGCGAGGTCATGCTCCAGCAGACGCAGGTGGCGCGGGTCGTGGGCCGCTGGGAGGCGTGGCTGGAACGCTGGCCGGACGCGGCGTCGCTGGCCGCCGCGCCGGTGGCCGACGTCCTCGGGGCGTGGGTCGGGCTGGGCTACAACCGCCGGGCACTGCGGCTGCGCGAGGCCTGCGTCGTGGTGGCCGAGCACGGCTGGCCCGAGGATCTGCAGAACCTGCCGGGGATCGGTCCCTATACCGCCGCGGCGGTCGGCGCGTTCGCGTTCGGACGCGACGAGCTGCCGGTCGACACGAACGTGGCCCGGGTGCTGAAGCGCACGGGGTGGACGCCGTCACACACGCCGCCCGGGCTCGGGCAGGCGGTGATGGAGCTGGGAGCGGTCGTGTGCCGGGCGCGGGAGGCGGCCTGCGCGATCTGCCCGGTGGCCCACGGCTGCGCGTCGGCGGGTGCAGTGGTCGTCGAGCCCCGGGCCCGGTCGGGCCAGGGCGGCCGCGAGCGCTTCGAGGACTCGAATCGCTGGGTCCGCGGACGGGTGATCGAGGCGCTGGCGGCGGGCACCGGCCTGCCGGTGGGGATCGAGCCGGAGCGGCTGCAGCGGGCGATCTCCGGCCTCGTGCGCGACGGGCTCGTGGAGCGCGGCGCCGACGGCTTCAGGCTGCCGGTCTGATCGCTAGGGTTCGCACCATGGCCCTGGACCGTCAGAAGATCGAGAAGCGCGACTTCCCCATCGGGCGCCGGGGGTATGAGCCCGAGGCGGTCGACGAGCACCTCACGCGCATCGCCGAGGAGGTCGAGCAGCTGCGTCGCAGCGCCCGCTCCGGGACGTCCGGACCGTCGGCGAAGTCGAGCCCGGCATCGATCGCCCAGGCGGCGTCCGAGCAGGTGCGCTCGATCGTCGAGGCGGCCGAATCCAGCGCTGCCGCCATCGAGCAGGGCGCGCGCGACGAGGCCGACCGCATCCGCGAGGAGGCCGAGGCGGACGCGCGCGACACCCGCGACGAGGCCGTCGGCCAGAGCCAGGAGCACGTCGGCAAGGTGCGCCAGGCGACGACCCAGATGCTGCAGCGCGTCGACGCGATGGAGGCCGAGCTGGGCGGGCTGATCGAGAGTCTCCGCACGGGCGCGAACCGCCTCACCGCCGATCTGTCGCTGCTCGAGGGCGGCATGGCCGATCTGTACGACGCCGCCGGGCGCGACCGTCCCGCGGGCGGCTCGTCGCCGCGCGTCGTGGAGTCCGTGCCGCTGGCCGTCGTGGCCGACGCGCCGCCGGCCGCCGACGAGGCCGTCGACGACGGGGCCGTCGACGACGAGGTCGTCGTGGTCGAGGAGGTCTTCGTCGCCGAGGTCTCCGAGCCCGTCTCGGAGGCCGCCGCCGGCGGCGACACCGAGGGCGCACGCCTGGTCGCGCTCAACATGGCGCTGAACGGGACGTCCCGCGAGGAGACCGACCGCTACCTGGCCGAGAACTTCGACCTCTCCGACCGCGGAGCGCTGCTGGACGAGGTCTACGCCACGGTCGAATCCTGACCGTCGCCCGCAACTCCGAGCGCCCGATGGCGTTCGGAGCGGTGATGTTGCGCCTCATCGCGTTCCTCGTCGTCGCCGGTGTGCTGCTGCTCGCGCCGGCTGTCGCGCCCGCCCACGCGGCGACGCCGAAGGGCTTCTTCGGCGTCATGGTCAACGGGCCGCTCGACGACCCGGCCGTCGATCTCGACGCGCAGGCCGCCGACATGACGGCGGCCGGGGTGGAGTCCTGGCGCGTCGAGTTCGCGTGGGACCTGGCCGAGCCCCAGCCGGGGCAGTTCCAGTGGGCGGCGACCGACCGCAAGGTCCTCGCGGCCGCTCGTCACGGCATCGACGTCCTGGGGCTCGCGGTGCGCGCCCCGGCGTGGGCCAACGGCGGCAGCGCCGACCCGTTCGTGCCGCCGGCCAAGCCGGCGACCTTCGCGGCGTATCTGAAGGCGCTGGTGGGCCGGTACGGTCCGGCGGGCTCGCTCTGGAGCGAGCATCCCGAGGTGACGCGGCGCCCGGTCCGCTCGTGGGAGATCTGGAACGAGCCGAACCTCAAGGAGTACTTCCGGGCCCAGCCGTTCGCCAAGCCGTACGCCGCGCTGCTGCGGGCCGCGTACCCGGCGGTCAAGGGCGCCGACAAGGGGGCGACGGTCCTGATGGCGTCGATGGCCAACTTCTCCTGGCGCGACCTCGCGACGCTGCTGGCGGTCAAGGGTCCGCGGCTGCGGTTCGACGCCGCCGGCGCCCATCCGTTCTCGGGCCGGCCGTCGAACGCCGTGAAGATCGTCCGCCTCAACCGCGAGGTCCTCGACCACCGCGGCTACACCAAGGTGCCGCTGTGGCTGACGGAGCTGACGTGGTCGTCGGCCAAGGGCAAGAAGACGCCGCTGACCCAGAACTGGGAGACGACCGAGGCAGGCCAGGCCCAGCGCCTCCGCACGGTGTACGGCCTGCTGCTCAAGCAGCGCAAGACGCTCAAGCTCGCCCGGATCTTCTGGTACACGTGGGCGACGGTCGACAACGGGTCCAAGAACTCCTTCGACTACTCCGGGCTGCGCACCGCGCTGCCGGACGGCGGGTTCACCGACAAGCCCGCCCTGGGCGCGTTCCGGGCCGTTGCCAAGGCCGCCGAGGGCGGCTGAGCGCCCACCGATCCCGCAATTTGCGGGTCGTGGGCTGCGCGCCGTCCGCGTACCGTGGGAACGTCTGTTCGCCTGGCTACACTCGATTCAATCGTGCCGCCGAAGAACGCCATCGTCGTTTCCGGTGCCCGTGAGCACAATCTCAAGGGCGTCGATGTCACCCTCCCTCGCGATGCCCTGACGGTCATCACCGGGCTGTCGGGATCGGGCAAGTCGTCGCTGGCCTTCGACACGATCTACGCCGAGGGGCAGCGTCGCTACGTCGAGTCGCTGTCGGCCTACGCGCGCCAGTTCCTGGGGCAGATGGACAAGCCCGACGTCGACTCGATCGAGGGCCTGTCGCCCGCGATCTCGATCGACCAGAAGACGACCTCCCGCAACCCGCGGTCGACGGTGGGCACGGTCACCGAGATCTACGACTACCTGCGCCTGCTGTGGTCGCGCATCGGCCACCCGCACTGCCACATCTGCGGCAAGCCCGTCCAGGGCCAGTCGGCCGAGCAGATCATCGACCAGGTCATGGAGCTGCCCGAGGGCACGCGGTTCATGGTGCTGGCGCCGGTCGTGCGCGGCCGCAAGGGCGAGTACGGCAAGGCGCTCAAGGGGCTGCTGTCGGAGGGCTTCCAGCGCGCCAAGGTCGACGGCGAGCTGCGGATGCTCGACGAGGAGATCGTCCTCGACAAGAAGTTCAAGCACGACATCTCCGTCGTGGTCGACCGCCTCGTGATGCGGTCGGAGGTGCGCAAGCGCCTGGCCGACTCGATCGAGACCGCGGTGGCGCTGGCCGACGGCATGGTCGAGGTCGAGCTCGTGCCCAAGGACGGCGACGGCGGCGAGAACCTCGTCACGCTCTACAGCGAGAAGTTCGCGTGCCCCGACCACGGGCCGGTCATCCCCGAGCTCGAGCCGCGCATCTTCTCCTTCAACTCGCCGCACGGCGCGTGCGAGCGCTGCACGGGCCTGGGCTCGCAGATGGAGATCGACCCGATGATGGTCGTCCCGGACCCGTCGGTGTCGCTCGGCGAGGGCGCGATCGCGCCGTGGGCGAACAGCGCCTCGAACTACTACGAGCAGATCACCGAGGCGATCGCCGAGAAGTACCGGGTCGACATGGAGAAGCCCTGGGGGCAGCTCTCGGCCAAGCACCAGGACCTGTTCCTGCACGGCACCAACGGCGACCGGATCGAGATCTCCTACCGCAACCGCTACGGCCGGCGGCGGGCGTACTCCACGCGGTTCGAGGGGATCATCT
>JAWVGD010000125.1:0-3290 GCA_033855515.1 Baekduia sp. | reverse complement strand
TCGCCAGCAGGATCGAGTCGCTGCCGGCGAAGTGCGGGACGAACCCCTTGGCCGCCTCGCCGGCGTCGAAGCCGATGCGCAGCGTGTCGTAGAGGAAGCCGAGCAGGATGATTGCCAGGAAGCCGAGGATCGCCATCTCGAAGCGCCGGTAGCCCCGGGTCTGCAGGCCCAGGACGGCGAACGCGACGACGGCGGTCAGGAAGCCCGCCGGCAGCAGCGGGATGCCGAACAGGAGGTTCAGCGCGATCGCCGCGCCCACGAACTCGGCGAGGTCGGTCGCCATCGCGATCAGCTCGGCCTGGATCCACAGACCCCAGGTGACCGGACGCGGGAAGTGCGCGCGACACAGCTCCGGAAGGTTCTTCCCGGTGGCGATGCCGATCTTCGCCGACAGGTTCTGGATGAGCATCGCCATCAGGTTGGCGCCGAGCAGGACCCACAGGAGCAAGTACCCGTACTTGGCGCCGCCGGCGATGTTCGTGGCGAAGTTGCCGGGGTCGACGTAGGCGATGCACGCCACGAACGCAGGCCCCAGGAGCGCGAGGCGCGTGCGCCACGAGCCACGTGCGGCGTGGCGGTGCAGCGCGCTGGGCGCGGGAAGCGTCGCTGCCTCGGCCCCGGCCCCCCCGACGGTCGGGGCACTCACGCGCCGACCTCGACCCGCATCGCCGCGGCGAGCCGGCCACCCAGCGGATGGACGTCGGGGCACCGGCCGAAGCGCGCGAAGACCGGGCCGCCGAAGGGCTGCTTGTCGAGGACCTCGAAGTCGTCGCCGGGAGCGATCCCCCGCGCGCTGAGGTACCGCAGCATCTCGGGATCGCTGTCGGAGACGCGCACGAAGCGCCCGATGTCCCCGATCTCGAGCCCGTCCATGCCGACCGTGGCGCGTTCGACGATCTCGAGCTCCGCGGTGGGGATCGGATCGCCGTGGGGATCGATCGTCGGGTGTCCCAGCTTGGCGGCGATCACCTCCTCGAGCTCGTCGGAGAGGACGTGCTCGAGCACTTCGGCCTCGTCGTGGACCCGGTCCCAGGGCACGCCGAGCTCCTCGGCCAGGTAGCGCTCCAACAGGCGGTGGTGGCGCAGGACCTCCAGCGCGACCTTCATCCCGCGGTCGGTCAGCACGACGCCCTTGTAGGGCACGTGCTCGACGAGGCCGATGCCGTCGAGCCGCTTGACCATGGAGGAGGCCGACGCCGCCGACACGCCGAGACGCTCGGCCAGCGCGTTGGTGGTGACCGCGCCGCCGTCGCAGCGGAGCTCCAGCGAGTAGATGGCCTTGGCGTAGTCCTGGACCGCCGGGGAGACTTCGAGCGTCATCGAGATAGATTTTAGCCTAGCCGAAATTTGCGTTCAAGGGGGTCTCCGGACGGTCGTCGTATGCTCGACAACATGGCCACCGTCGACGCGCTCTCCCCCGCCTACGCCGCTGCCACGCAGGCCGCCGCCCTCGTCGACCGCTCTGAGATGGGCAAGCTCCTGCTCACCGGCGAGGAGGCCGGCGCCTTCCTCGACGGACAGGTGAGCAACGAGACCACCGCGCTGGAGACCGGGCGCGGGCGCTACGCGACGCTGCTGACCAACAAGGGCCGCATGCTCGGCGACCTGCGCGTGATCGCGGTCGACGCCGAGGAGCCCGCCCTGCTGCTGATCACCGAGCGGGTGGCGCTGCAGGCGCTGTTCGACCAGCTCCGGCGCGGCCTCATCGGCTGGAAGGCGGAGCTGCACAAGCGCACGCTCGAGCTCTCGCTGTTCTCGATCGTCGGCCCGGAGGCCGACCGCGTCGTCGCCGCCGCGGGGCTGCCGGTGCCCGGCCCCGAGGAGCACGACGTCGCCGGCGACGTGGTCCGGACCGACATGGGCCTCGACGTGCTGCCCGCCGCCGACCGGGCCGGCGACGTGCGCGCGGCGCTGATCGTCGCGGGCGCGATCGAGGCGCCCGAGGCGGTCGCCGAGATCGTCCGCGTCGAGCACGGCCGCCCCCGCTACGGGCTGGACCTCGACGACTCCGTGATGCCCGAGGAGGCCGGGATCGTCGACCGTGCCGTCAGCTTCACGAAGGGCTGCTACGTCGGGCAGGAGACCGTCGCCCGCCTGCACTGGAAGGGCAAGCCCAACCGCCGTCTGCGCGGGCTGCGCCTGACGGAGCCGGCCACGCCGGGCGACGCCGTCCGCTCGGGCGACCGGGAGGTGGGGACCGTCGGCAGCGCCGTGGTCTCGCCGCGCCTCGGCCCGATCGCCCTGGCGATCCTGCGCCGCGAAGTGCAGCCGGGCGACACCGTGACCGTCGCCGCCGCCGGTGCGGCCGCCGACGTCGTCGCCCCGCCCTTCGCCTGAGCCGCGGCGCCCGACGCTAACGCTGGGCCACGAGTGCGATCGCACCCGCGGCCCACACGAGCGCCTGGACCATCGTCGCGGCGGCGAGGACCCGCCGCGGGTGCGACCGGCGCGGTCGCCGCGGGCGCGACGAGCGCCGGTCGTGGCCGAGGCGGCGGTCGCCCCGGCCGCTGCGGCGATCCGGCTCCGGCGCACCACGGCGCTCGGAGCGCCCCGCGGCAGGACCGGTGCGGCGGCCGCGGCGGCGATCGCCGCGGCGGCGCCGCCGGTCGCCCGCAGGCGTCCGGCGCTCCATGCCGCAGCGCTGGACGGGCTCGTCGCCGGGGACGGCGACCGACGCCGACGGCGCGGGCGGCACCGGCCGCCGCGGCGCGGCCCGGACCAGGACGATCCGCGCCGCCGCACCCGACGGCACGCGCTCGAGCTCGTCGGCCAGCGAGGCGACCCGGCGCTGCAGATCGCGCAGGCGACCCAGCAGCTCGGGCGGCTCGCCGCGGGACGACGCGCCCGACCCCTCAGCCGCTGTCGGGCGCGCGTCCTTCGGCGTGACGTTTCCCGCCGCGAGTTCGGCGATGCGCTCTTCGGGCGGGAAGTCCCTCTGGTCCATCGCGGCGATCCGTGCCACGCCTCCGGGCCGCCCGGCCGGTGATCGGCGGTGCGTCCAGATGCAGTCCTGACGGGAGATCTTGCACAACTTCGCGGCCGATTTCGCTCGAACATCTGCCGATGCGCCCGCACACTTCCAGGGAGGCCGTCCGTCCAGACGTCTTGGAACCCCTTTCAGAGTCTGTGCTCTTTCTGATAGCGGTCCTCAGGCGCCCGTGCCGAGCGCCCGGGCGGCGAAGCGCTCCACCCGCGTCCGGGTGGTCTGCGCCGAGAGCGCGAGCTCCAGCGACGGGTGCGCCGCGAGCCACGTCGTCGCGATCCGCATGTCGCGGACCTCCTCCGGCGTC
>JAWVGD010000124.1:0-16877 GCA_033855515.1 Baekduia sp. | reverse complement strand
CCTGCCGATCGCCGACCGTCACAACGAGGCGGGGGCCGAGACCGTCCGGACGCTGCGGGCCGCCGGGGTGCGCGCGCAGCTCGACGACCGCACGGAGTCCATCGGCCGCAAGATCCGCGACGCCGAGCTGGCCAAGGTCCCCTACATGTTGATCCTCGGCGACCGCGAGGCCGAGTCGGGCACGGTCGCGGTCCGCCGCCACGGCGAGGGCGACGAGGGCATCGTGCCGGTGCAGGAGTTCGCCGACCGGATCGCGGCGGCGACGGCGGCGCGGGAGTAGTCGCGGGGCGCGGTGCCCGGGAACCCGGGGCGCCGGGCGTCGGCGGCCTTCAGTGCGGTGCGTGGCGGGTGCTGCGGGGCGTTGGATCGCCGGCAAGGACCGGGACGTTGTGCGTCGCGCGGGCCCTTACACCATCCGCGCCCGCGTGCCGCTCCGCCTTGGCCACCAGCAGCGCGGCGTCCGCCGCACCCAGCAGCTGGGCCCCCGACGCGCCGTCGGCGTGCGCGGCCGCGCCGAGCGTCAGGCTGACGGGGACGCCGTCGGGGCTCGCGCAGCGCTCGCCGATCGCGATCCCGAGGCGGTCGGCGACGTCCGGGGCGCTGCCGGCGTCGGTGTCGGGCAGCAGGACGACGAACTCGTCGCCGCCCCAGCGGAAGCACGCGTCGGGGCGGCGGACGACATCGCGCATCACCCCGGCGACGTCGCGGAGGATGCGGTCGCCGGCGTGGTGGCCGTGGCGGTCGTTGGTCTGCTTGAAGGCATCGATGTCGCCGACCAGGGCGGCGAGCGGGCGGCCCGCGCGCTGCGCCAGCGCCACCTGGCCCGTGAGCGCCTCGTCCAGCGCCCGGCGGTTGCCGAGGCCGGTCAGCGCGTCGACGCGGGCGAGCTCGTCGGCGGCGGCGCGCTGGGCGCCGAGCATGCGACCGATCCCGCGCGCACGGCCCGACCAGACCAGGCAGAGGGCGGCCAGCATCCAGGCGATGCTGATCGTCGCGACGCGGTCGTGAAGCGTCGACGGCTCCCAGCGTCCGTAGGCGGCGGGCAGGAAGACGACGGCGGAGTCGGCGAGCAGGACGATGAGCAACCGCGGTGCGGGGAGGACCACCGCGGTCCAGACCACCGAGAGGATCAGGAGCTGGACGTAGGACGAATCGCCGCCCGACAGCCACTGCAGGATCGCGATCATCAGCGGGCCCGACAGCGCGACCGCCAGGAGCATCTCGCGCGACAGGGTGCGGCGGTTGCCCAGCATCGCCCCACCGGCGAGGAACGCCAGCCCGACGGTCACCGCCGCGAGCATCCAGCCCGGCACTCCCAGCCGGGCGCCGGGCGGATCGAGGCTCAACAGGACCGCGGCCAGCAGCCCGGCGGCGCAGAACAGCACGCCTGCCAGACGGGCCACGAGGCGCTGGTCGAGGATCTCGTAGTGGTCCGGCGCCTCGGCCAAGACCACCCGCAGGCGTGCGAAGATGTACGAACGATCGGGGCGAGGGGCCACAGGTAGGTGGTCGGCCCCGGACCGCCCTCCTGAAGTCGCTTCAAAGAGGGGGTGGAAGCCAACCGGCGGATGCGTCTATACTCCCTCTCGTTGATTTGCATCGCGACATGGTCGGCCGCGCGCTCTTGACGCCCCGCCGACAGAACAGCTAGTGCCGGTCCCACGTAGATTCGACCGGCGTCCGCCTGAACGGGATTCCACCCGTGTCAATGAGCGGATCCGCGTTCCCGAGGTGCGTGTCATCGGCGACGATGGCGAGCAGATCGGGATCATGAAGACCGACGAGGCCCTGCGCATGGCGCAGGATCAAGACCTCGATCTGGTCGAGGTGGCCGCCGAAGCGCGTCCGCCCGTGTGCCGCATCCTGGACTACTCGAAGTTCAAGTACGAGTTGGCCCAGAAGCAGAAGGCGGCACGCAAGCACCAGCAGCAGATCGTCATCCGGGAGATCAAGTTCCGGCCGAAGATCGCTCAGCACGACTACGACACCAAAAAGGGTCACGTCGAGCGGTTCCTGCGCCACAAGGACAAGGTGAAGATCACCATCATGTTCCGTGGCCGCGAGGTGACGCACCCTGAGCGGGGTCGCATGATCCTCGACCGTCTGGCCGAGGAGCTCACCGACCTGGCGGTCGTCGAGCAGCGCCCGAACCTCGATGGGCGCAACATGACGATGATGCTCGGCCCGTCCAAGGCCGTGCTCGCCGGCACCGCAGACGACGCCCCCGCAGCGGAGGCGCCTGCCGAGGCGGAAGCCGCCGCGCCCGCGGAGGCGACGACGCCTGCGTCCGATGCTGCCCCCGACGCCCCGGCGCAGGCCGATGGCGACGATGCTGCGGCTCCGGCCGCCGCCGCTGCTGAGGTCCCGGCTCCCGCCGAGGCCGACAAGCCCGCCGCGAAGTAGCGGCAGGCGCTCAGTCTGCAGCGAGTCCGAGGCGGTGCGCTACGGCGGCCGCCTCGGTTCGACTGCGCACGTCCAGCTTCGCCAGGATCCGCGAGACGTGGACGCTCGCGGTCTTCTCGGCCATGTAGAGCTCCGCGCCGATCTCGCGGTTCGTGCAGCCCCGCGCCACGAGCGTCAGGACCTGATGCTCGCGCGGCGTCAGCCCGAACGGATCGTCGTCGACCGCCCCGCGGTCACCAGCGGGGGCGCCGTTCGCCGCTGCGGCCCCGCCGCCTCCGGCCACGCCGCCCGCCGGCACGGCCACCGGCTCCGGCGCGATCGCCAGGCGCGCCCGCGCCGCCAGCCCTTCCAGCTCGCCGACGAGCCACGCCGCGCCCAGACGGCGCGCTTCGGCCAGCGCGTCGCGGACCGCCTGCGCCGCCGCCTCGCGGCGTCCGTGGGCCAGGCACGCCTCGGCGCCGTAGTGCAGCGCCGACGCCATCTCCAGGGGCCGGCCGAGCGTCGTCCACGTCGCCGCGGCCGCCGTCCATCGGTCGCCGGGATCCTCGCCGGTCGCGCGGGCGTGGTGGGCCTCCGCGCCGGCCAGGTAGCCCTGCTCGAGCTTGCCGCCGGATGCCGCCGCCGCGCGGACGCGCTCGCGCATCACGCCGGCCCGGACGACCGCGTCGGCCTCGGTCTCGCGGTCGCCGAGGTCGCGCGCACGCTGGGCGACGTCGGCCTCGGTCGCCACGCCGGTCGCCGCCAGGCGCGCCAGGCGGACCATGTCGTCACTGCAGAACTCCAGGCGCTCCAGCGCGCCCTCGACCGTCTCCCGGGCACAGATCGGCTTGCCGTGGCGGCGGTCCAGCTCGGCGCGCAAGACGCCGGCGACCGCGACGAACTGCGGCTCCAGCGAGTCGACGAGCAGCGACTCGACCTCCTCGATCGCGGTGCGCGCCACCTCGTCGTCGCCGCGCCCGAGCGCCAGCTGCGCCCGGCGCAGCTCGAGGTTGACGCGCGTGCTCCCGGTCACGCGGCCGACCCGCGACAGGTGCAGCTCGGCCGATGCCCAGTCGCCCTGGTCGATGTCGATCTCGGCGGCCAGGATCGGCACCCACGCGTAGCCCGGCACCGCGCGCTCCACGATGCGCAGCGCCTCGTCGATGACCTCCAGCGCCTCCTCCGAGGCGCCGGAGAGCTGCAGGGCGTCGGCGAGGTTGACGTAGGAGACGCTCACCAGATGCGCGTCGTCGGCCGCCGCGCCGATCGCGGCCGCCTCACGGAACTGCGCCACCCCGCGGTCGTGCTCGCCGGACATGATCAGCGACAGCCCGACGTTGTTGTAGATCTCGGCGCGCAGGAGCTCGCCGTCGGGGTTGTCGGGCAGAAGCGGGAGCACCTCCTCGGTCAGCGCGATCGTCTCGGCGAAGCGCGACTGCAGCGCCGCGAGCTTGATGCGCGACACGGTGAAGGCGATGCGGTCGGTCAGCGGGGCGTCGTCGGGCAGCAGCCGGCGCGCGAGGTCCAGCGACGCGCGGCTGGCCTCGCCGCGGCCCAGCGCCCACTCGGCCATCGCGCGCTGCTGCAGCAGGCGCGGGACGCGCGGGTCGTCGGGATGCTCGGCGCGCAGCTCCCGGATCGCCTGGTTGACGAGCGGGACGCGCCGCAGGTCGTCGGTGTTGCGGTGCGCGCGGGCGGTGCGCGCCAGCAGGTCGACGTGGTCCATCCCGACGAGCGCTTCGGGGTCCTCGACGCGGTCCCAGAGCTCCAGCGCGCGCTCCAGCAGCGCGGCGGCGTCGGCCTCGGCGTGCACGGCGACGGCGGCGTCGGCGGCCAGCAGCGCCGAGCGCAGCGCTTCCGGCTGGTCGCCGGAGGCGTGGAAGTGATGGGCCACGGCCGCGGCCAGGCCCGGACCGCCGTCGCCGGGCAGCCGGGCCTCGAGCACCCGGGCCACCGCGCGGTGCAGCGCCGACCGCTCGCCGGGGAGGAGATCGTCGTAGACGACCTCGCGCAACAGGACGTGGCGGAAGGTGTAGCGGTCGCTGCGGTCGATGGCCACGACGTGGCCGGCGATCGCGTCGCGCAGCGCCTGGCGCAGCGTGGCCTCGTCGGCGATCCCCAGCGCCTGGAGCACGGCCTCGTCGGCGGGCTGGGCGACCGACAGCGCCCGGACGACCTCCTGGGATGAGGCGGGCAGCCGCTCGACCCGCACCATGAGCGCGTCGGCGAGGCTCGGTGCCAGCGGCCCCGGGCCGGCCGCGAGCAGCTCCTCGACGAACAGGGCGTTGCCGTCGCTGCGCCGCACGAGGCGGTCGACCAGCTCGGCCGAGGGCTCGCTCCCGTTGAGCTCGTGGGCCAGCTCGGCGACATCGGCCGGCCGCAGCCCGTTGAGCTCGATCCGCCGCGCCGACGGCGTGCGCTCCAGCGTCGCCAGCAGCGGCCGCAGCGGGTGGCGGCGGTGCAGCTCGTCGGGCCGGTAGCTCAGCGCGACCAGCACGCGCTCGTCGGCGAGGTTGCGTCCGAGGAAGGACAGGAAGTCACGGGTCGACCGGTCTGCCCAGTGGACGTCCTCGACGATGAGCAGGACCGGCGTCTCGCGGCCCAGGCGGTCCAGCGCCGCCAGCAGCGCCTCGAACAGCCGCGCCTGGGCCTGGCCGCGCTCGGCCTCGGCGGCGTGGCGGCGCGCGGCCTCCGGGTCCTCGGACGGGTCGCCGAGCCCGGGCAGCAGCGCCGCCAGCTCGCGCCGCGCGGCGGCCGGGAGGCCGAGCAGACCGGGGTCGCCGGCGCGCACGAGCGGCCGCAGCGCGCCCACCAGCGGGGCGTAGGGCAGCTCGCCGTCGCCGAGGTCGACGCACTCGCCCGACAGCACCCGGGCGCCGCCGTCGCGGGCGCGGCGCGCCACCTCGCCGAGCAGCCGCGACTTGCCGACGCCCGACTCGCCGGCGACGAACGCGAGCGCCGGATGCCCGTCGGCGGCCTCGCTCAGGGCGTCCAGGAGCGTGGCGAGCTCGTTCTCTCGCCCGATCAGCCGGCTGCTGGTCGTGGTTGCGGCCACCGCGCTAGCCTACGGGGAGGGCCAGACCGCGCCAATGCGGACCTCCTGCCATACTGGCCCGGGCCAGTCCCGCGTGATTCCGCGCGGTCTCTTTCCTATACTGGCCCGCCTCCGCTTATGCCGAAGATGAAGACCCATTCGGGCGCCAAGAAGCGCTTCAAGTTGACCGCCAACGGCAAGGTCAAGGCTCGCCACGCCTTCACGAGCCACATTCTCGAGAAGAAGTCGCCGAAGAAGAAGCGGCACCACGGGAAGGACTTCGTCGTGTCCGATCATGACGCCCCGCGCGTCAAGGTGATGCTGGGAGCGAAGAAGAAGTGACCCGCGTCAAGCGTGCCGTCAACGCCAAGAAGAAGCGTCGCAAGACGCTGGAGCTCACCAAGGGCTTCCGTGGCGAGGCCAACTCCAACTACAAGCGCGCGAAGGAAGCCCTCACCAAGGCTGACTCCTACGCGTACCGCGACCGGCGCAACCGCAAGCGCGACTTCCGCCGCCTGTGGATCACGCGCATCAACGCCGCCGCGCGGCTGAACGGCCTGTCCTACGGCCAGTTCATCCACGGCCTCAAGCTGGCCGGCATCGAGCTGGACCGCAAGGTCCTGGCCGACATCGCCGTGCGCGATCCCGAGACGTTCCGCCGATTTGCCGAGGCCGCCCGCGAGGCGTCGGCAGCCGCTGCGTAGCGACTCCGTCGACACAAGTCTCCAAGGGCGCCGCTTCCCATCGGGACGGCGCCCTTCTTTTTGCCCTGATGGGCTTCGGCCCCGAGTCCCCGCCACCCGCTTGATCACCTCCCACCAGAACCCGCTGCTGAAGGACATCCGCCGCCTGCAGGCGCGGCGTGAGCGCGGGCGGTTCGTGGCCGAGGGCGAGGATCTGCTGGAGGCCGCGACCGCCGCGGGCTGGAGACCCGTGCACCTGTTGCGCGCCGGCGTCGACGTCAGCGAGGACGCGCTGGCGCGGGTCTCGGGCCTGGCTTCGGGCACCCGTGCGCTCGGCGTGTTCGAGGAGCGGTGGGCGCCCGCGCCGGCAGGCCCGCTGTGCGTCGCGCTCTGGGGCGTCAAGGACCCCGGCAACGTCGGGACGGTCCTGCGCGGCGCGCTGGCGTTCGGCGCCGGCTCGGTCGTCCTGGGGCCCGGCACCGCCGACCCGTACGGCCCGAAGGCGGTCCGTGCGTCCATGGGCGCGATCTTCTCGGTCCCCGTCGCCCGCGCCGCGTCGGTCGACGAGCTGCCCGGCGTGCGCGTGGCGCTGGACGCGCGCCGCGGTGAGCCGTTGCGCGGCGGCGCGTGGGTCGCCGAGCAGGACGTCACGCTCGTCATCGGCGCCGAACGCGCCGGGCTGCCCCAGGACGTGCTGGACGCGTGCGACCGCGCCGCCCACATCCCGATCGCCAACGAGTCGTTGAACGCCGCGATGGCCGCCACGCTCGCGGTCTACGAGCTCACCCGCGACGCCGCACCGAGCGCCCCGCTCGAGCGTCTCCCGACTAGGGTCACGGAGGCCTGATGCTCGAACGCATCGAAGAGATCCACGAGGAGGGCCTGACGGCGATCGACGCCGCCGGCAGCACCGACGCGCTCGAGGAGCTGCGCGTCCGCCTGCTGGGCCGCAAGGCCGAGTTGCCGAACCTCCTGCGCGGCGTCGGCGAGCTGCCGCCCGAGCAGCGCGGCCAGGTCGGCAAGCGCGCCAACGAGGTGCGCAAGGCGCTGGAGGCGCGCCTCGCCGCCGCCAACGAGCGCCTCGACGCCGCCGAGCTCGACAGCCGGCTGATCGCCGACCGCGTCGACATCACGCTCCCGGGCGATCCGCTGCAGCCCGTGGGGCGGCTGCACCTCATCACCCAGACCCTCCGCGAGCTCGAGGACGTCTTCGTCGGCCTCGGCTTCACCGTCGTCGAGGGCAACGAGGTCGAGACCGTCCACTACAACTTCGACGCGCTCAACCACGACGCGACACATCCGGCGCGCGACAAGACCGACACGTTCTACATCGCCGGGCGTGACGACCTCGTCCTGCGCACCCACACCTCGCCGATGCAGGTCCGGGCGATGGAGGCGCACCCGCCGCCGCTGTACGTCGTCATCCCCGGCCGCGTCTACCGCCGCGACAGCGACGCGACCCACACGCCGCAGTTCCACCAGGTCGAGGGCCTCGCCGTCGACGAGGACATCACGCTGGCCGACCTGAAGGGCACGCTGCTGGAGTTCTCGCGCGCGATCTTCGGCGACGAGCGCGACGTGCGGCTGCGCGGTCACTTCTTCCCGTTCACCGAGCCGAGCGTCGAGATCGACGTGTCCTGCTTCAACTGCAAGGACGGGTACCTCAAGGACGGCTCGCGCTGCCCGCTGTGCCGCGGCGAGGCGTGGATCGAGATCCTCGGGGCCGGCGAGGTCGACCCCAACGTGTACTCCTACGTCGACGACGAGCGCTACGACCCCGAGAAGGTCCAGGGGTTCGCGTGGGGGATGGGCATCGAGCGCATCGCCTTCCTCAAGCACGGCGTCGCCGACCTCCGGTTGTTCTATGAGAACGACCTTCGCTTCCTGGAGCAGTTCGGATGAGAGTCCCCGCCTCGTGGCTGCGCGAGTTCTGCGCGCCGCCCATCAGCCTCAGAGACCTCGAGCAGCGGCTGACGCTGTCGGGGACCAAGGTGGAGGCCATCCACCATCACGGCGTCGTGGCGACCGACGGCTTCGTCGTCGGCAAGGTGCTCAGCTGCGGCAAGCACCCCGACGCCGACCGCCTGAGCGTCTGCACGGTCGACGTGGGCCCGGGGGAGGAGATCCAGCAGATCGTCTGCGGCGCGCCGAACGTCGGCGCCGGGCAGACCGTCGCCGTCGCCCGCCCCGGCTCGGTGCTGCCCGACGGCACGAAGCTCAAGAAGGCCAAGCTGCGGGGCGTCGAGTCGGCGGGGATGATCCTCTCCGAGGACGAGGTGGCGATCGCGAGCGACCGCGCCGGCGGGATCATGGTGCTCGACGACGGGAGCGCGCCGCCGCCCGCTCCGGGCACGCCGCTGGCCGACGTCCTGCCGATCTTCGACGAGGTCATCGAGTTCGAGATCACGCCCAACCGGCCCGACTGCCTGGGCGTCTACGGCATCGCCCGCGAGGTCCACGCCGCCACCGGGGCGCCGCTGGCGCCGCCGCCGTGGGCCGACGATGCCGGCCGGCCGGGCTACGTCCCCGGCGCGCACGTGCGCATCGACGCCCCCGACCTGTGCCCGCGCTTCACCGCACGCGTGTTCGAGAACGTCACGATCGGCCCGTCGCCGCGCTGGCTGAAGGCGCGCCTGGCCGCCGCGGGCATGCGCTCGATCAACAACGTCGTCGACATCACCAACTACGCGATGCTCCTGACCGGGCACCCGCTGCACGCGTTCGACCTCGACAAGGTCGCCGGCGGCGAGCTGACCGTCCGGCGCGCCGTCGACGGCGAGCAGATCGAGACGCTCGACGGCCAGGTCCGCACGCTGGATTCCGAGATGCTCGTCATCGAGGACGTCGAGGGACCGACGTCGATCGCCGGCGTGATGGGCGGTGCGCGCTCGGAGGTCGGCGAGGACACCACGCGCGTGCTGATGGAGGTCGCCTCCTGGAACGGCCCGAACATCCACCGCACGTCGACGAAGCTCGGCCTGCGCTCCGAGGCCTCCGGGCGCTTCGAGAAGGGCCTCGCGCCCGAGCAGGCGCTGGAGGCCCAGATCGTCGCCACGCGGCTGATGCTCGAGCTCACCGGCGCGACCGTGCTGCCGGGGACCATCGACGTCGGGCCGTTCGCGACCAAGCCGTGGCCGACCCCGACGCTGCGCCTGCGCGACCGTCGCGTCACCGGGCTGCTCGGCATGGTCATCCCGCGCGCCCGCCAGCGGGAGTTGCTGACCGCGCTGGGCTTCGAGGCGGCCGACGCCGAAGGCGGCCTCGACGTCACCGTCCCCGCGTTTAGGCGCAACGACGTCACCCGCGAGGCCGACCTCGTCGAGGAGGTCGGGCGCTTCGACCTGGACAAGCTCCCGGCCACGCTGCCCAAGCGCCGCGGGGCCGCCGGGCGCCTGACGGTCGAGCAACGCCTGCGCCGCCGCGCCGTCGACGCGCTCGTGGGGCGCGGTGCCTACGAGATCGTCGGCTGGAGCTTCACCGAGCCCGGGGTCGCCGACCGGCTGCGGCTGGCCGGCGACGATCCGCGCCGCCGGTTCGTCGCGCTGGAGAACCCGATGAGCGAGGACCACTCGGTCCTGCGCACGATGGTGCTCGGCTCGCTGCTGGACGCCACGCGTCACAACGTCGCGCGCGGAAACGCGGACCTGAGCCTGCTCGAGCAGGGCGCGGTGTACCTCGCGCCGGAGCCCGGGACCGACGGCGCCGGGTCGCTCCCGAACGAGCATCGTGCGCTGGGCGCGCTGCTGCACGGGCGCCTGGCCGCGCCGTCCTGGGGCAGCGCCGAGCCGCGGCACGCGGACTTCTTCTCCGCCAAGGGGCTGCTGGCCGCGATGCTCGACACGCTGCGCGTCGAGTGGTCGGTCGCGCCCGCGACCGAGCCGTTCCTGCACCCGGGCCGCAGCGCGCAGGTGCTCGCCGGCGACGACGTGCTGGGCTGGGTCGGCGAGCTGCATCCGCTCGTGGCCCGCGCCTGGGACCTGGAGGGCGTCGCGGCCGGCTTCGAGCTCGACCTCGACCGCGTCGTCGCGCACGCCGTGCCGGTGCCGCGCTTCCGCGACCTGACGAGCTTCCCGCCCGTCCGGCTGGACCTCGCCGTCGTCCTGGCCGACGACGTCGCCGCCGACGCCGTCCTCACCGCGGTGCGCGGCGCCGGCGGCAGGCTGCTGCAGGACGTCCGCGTCTTCGACGTCTACCGCGGCGCGCAGGTCGGCGAGGGCCGCAAGTCCTTGGCCTTGGCCCTGACGTTCCAGGCGGCGGACCGCACGCTCAGCGACGAGGACGTGGCCCCCGCCCGGGCGAAGGTCGTCAAGGCGCTCACCGAGCAGGTCGGCGGTGAGCTCCGTGGGTGACGCGAGCCCCGGCGGCTCGGCCTCGGTCCTGGTCGCCGGCGCATCGGGCTTCGCCGGAGCGCTGGCGGCGCGGCTGATCGACCGCCATCCGTTCTTCACGCTGGCCGCGGTCACGTCGCGCTCGGACGCCGGCACGCCGCTGAACGCGCTGTACCCGCATCATCGCGTGCCGATGGTGCTCGAGGAGCTCGACCTCGAGCGCCACGGCGACGTCGACGCTGCGGTGGTCGCCTACCCGCACGGGGCGTCGGCGCCGCTGGTGGCCCAGCTGCGCGAGCGCGGGATCAAGGTGGTGGACTTGAGCGCCGACTTCCGCCTGCGCGACCTCGCCGTCTACGAGGAGTACTACGTCCACCACGAGCACCCCGAGCTGCTCGCCGAGGCGGTCTACGGCCTGCCCGAGCTCTACCGTGAGCAGATCAAGGACACGTCCTTGGTGGCCGGGCCGGGCTGCTACCCGACCGCCGCGATCCTGACCCTCGCGCCCCTGGCGCGCGCGGGCCTGATCGAGGACGTCGTCATCGACGCGAAGTCCGGCGTCTCGGGTGCCGGCCGCGCCGCGACGGCCAAGACGCACTTCGTCAGCATCGACGAGAACGTGACGCCCTACGGGGTCGGCACCCACCGCCACGCGCCGGAGATCGACCAGGAGCTGCGGGCGCTGGGCGCCGACGTGACCGTGACGTTCACGCCGCACCTGCTGCCGCTGGACCAGGGCGAGCTCGTCTCCTGCTACGTGACCGCCAACGCCGAGCCCGGCGACGTCGTCGGCCTCTACGAGGACGCCTACCGCGACGAGCCGTTCGTTGAGGTCGTCGAGCGTGCGCCCGGCGTGCGCGACGTGCGCGAGACGAACATCATCACGATCAACGTCCAGGTCGACCCGCGCACCGGCAAGGTGCTGGCGTTCGGGGCCATCGACAACCTGTGGAAGGGCACGTCCTCACAGGCCGTGCAGTCGCTGAACCTCATGTTCGGTCGCGACGAGACGGAGGGCCTGCGGTGAGAGCGCAAGGCCACGCCCAGAGGCTCGGCTTGCGGGCCGAAGCTCGCCAGAGGCTCCCTTCCGCGCTGGAGGCGACGACATGAGCGACGGTCCCTTCTTCCGCTCGCGCTGGGTCGAGGTGCCCGACAGCGTCACCGAGGTCGGCGGTGGCGGCCTGCCGCAAGGCTTCCGGGCCGGCGGCGCGGCGGCGGGGATCAAGCCCTCCGGCGGTCTGGACGTCGGCCTGCTGGTCAGCGACGCCGAGGAGACCACGAGCGCCGCGCGCTTCACGCGGTCGGGCACGGCCGCGCCGCCCGTCCTGATCACCCGCGACCGCGCGCGGCTGGACGCGCTGCGCACCGTCGCGGTCAACTCCGGCAACGCCAACGCCGCGACCGGCCGCCGCGGCATGGACGAGGCGGCCCGGATGCAGGGCGCCGGCGCGATGATGGGCCGCACGACCGAGGACCGCGTGGCGGTCTGCTCGACCGGCGTGATCGGCGTGCAGCTCGACGGCACCAAGACCGTCCGCGGGCTGCTGGAGGCCGGCAAGACGCTGTCGGCCGATGGGGTCGACCTCTTCCAGCGGGCGATCATGACCACCGACCTCTTCGAGAAGCGCGTCGCGCTGATCGTCGAGCTGCCCGGCGGCCCGGTCAGGCTGACGGCGCAGGCCAAGGGCGCGGGCATGATCCAGCCGTCGTTCGCGACGATGCTGTGCTTCGTGCAGACCGACGCCGTCGTGTCGGCCGAGACCGCCGACCTGCTGCTCGGCGTGTGCGTCAAGCGCTCGTTTGACCGGATCACCGTCGACGGCCAGCTCTCCACCAACGACACGGCGATCCTGATGTGCAGCGGCGCGTCGGGCGTCGCCGTCGAGCCGGAGTCTGAGAGCGAGCTGATCTTCGGCCAGGCGCTCGACGCGCTCCTGCGCCAGCTGGCGATCGACATCGCCCGCGACGGCGAGGGCGCCAAGCGCGTCGGGCGCGTCACCGTGCGCGGCGGCGACGGGCGCAACGTCGAGCGCGTCGCCCGCGCCGTCGGCAACTCGCCGCTGGTCAAGACCGCGCTCTACGGCGGCGACCCGAACTGGGGCCGGATCGTCCAGGCCGTCGGGATGGCGCTTCCCGATACCGCGCCGCTGGTCGTCGACGTGACGATCGAGGGCGTGCAGGTGTGCGTCGCCGGCCAGGCCGTCGACCACGACGTCGCCACGCTGGCCGAGAAGGTCTCCGGCCCCGAGGTCGAATACGAGATCACGCTGCCCGGCGACGGCTACGAGACCGAGGTCTTCTTCAGCGACCTCGGGTACGACTACATCAAGATCAACGCGGAGTACACGACCTGATGCGTGACGTCAGCACCCTGCTGGAGGCGCTGCCGTACATCCGGGAGTTCCACGGCCGCACCGTCGTCATCAAGTACGGCGGCGCGGCGATGGAGGACCCCGAGCTGCGCGAGGACTTCGCGCGCGACGTGGTGCTCCTGAAGTACGTGGGGATGAACCCCGTCGTCGTGCACGGCGGCGGCCCGGAGATCACCGCCTACATGGAGCGGTTGAACCTGCCCGTGGAGTTCATCTCGGGCCTGCGGGTCAGCGACCCGGCGACCGTCGAGGTCGCCAAGATGGTCCTGGTCGGCAAGGTCAACAAGGACATCGTGTTGCGCCTGAACCGCCACGGGCAGTCGGCCATCGGCCTGTGCGGCGACGACGGCGAGCTGTTCCGGTGCGAGCGGATGGCGGCGCCCGACGGGGAGGACGTCGGCTTCGTCGGTCGCATCACGCGCGTCAACGTCGACGTGCTGCGCCACATCGCCACCGACTACATCCCGGTGATCGCCTCGGTCGGCGCCGACCGCGACGGCAACTCCTACAACGTGAACGCCGATGAGGCCGCCGGCGCCGTGGCGCGGGCGCTGCGGGCCTACAAGGTGCTGTTCCTCACCGACGTCACCGGCTGGCTGCGTGATCCGGCGAACCCGCTGTCGCGCATCTCCGAAGCCTCCTCGGAAGAGGTCGAGCAGGCCCTGGCCGAGGTGGCCGGTGGCATGCGGCCCAAGCTGCAGGCGTGCGTGGACGCGATCCACGGCGGGGTCACCGCGGCGCACATCGTCGACGGCCGCGTCCCGCACTCGCTCATGCTGGAGCTGTTCACTGACGAGGGCATCGGGACAAAGATCCGGGCTGCGTCATGAGTTGGCGCACCGAGGCTTTGTCCTTCGGGACGAAGATCCGGGCTGCGTCGTGACGTTCGTCGACGACAGCGGCCTCGTCGCCGCCTACGCCCGCCAGCCGGTCGAGTTCGTCCGCGGCGAGGGCGCGCGGCTCTGGGACGCCGACGGCGTCGAGTACCTCGACGTGCAGACCGGCCTGGCGGTCAACTCCGTCGGCCATGCGCACCCGGCGGTGGTCGCCGCGATCGCCGAGCAGGCCGCGCGGCTCATCCACGTCGGCAACCTCTTCCACACCGCGCCCGGCGCCCGGCTGGCCCAGCGCCTGGCCGCCTCGTCGCTCGGCGGCCGCGTCCACTTCGCCAACTCGGGCACCGAGGCCAACGAGGCCGCGATCAAGATGGCCCGCAAGGCCAAGCGCGGCGGGACGGTCATCTCGGTGCACCGCGGCTTCCACGGCCGCACCTACGGCTCGCTCAGCGCGACGCCGCAGGAGGCCAAGCAGGCGCCGTTCGCGCCGCTGGTCCCGGGGTTCTTCGCCGTCGCGCCGACCGCCGCCGCGCTGCGGGCGGCCATCGACGAGCAGACCGCCGCGGTCATCCTGGAGCCGATCCAGGGCGAGAGCGGCGTCTACGTGCTCGGCGCCGACGTGCTGGCGGCCGCGCGCGAGGCGTGCGACGCGGTCGGCGCCGCGCTCATCTTCGACGAGGTCCAGACGGGCCTCGGGCGCACCGGCACGCTCTGGGCCTACGAGCACGAGGGGGTCGTGCCCGACCTCATGACGGTCGCCAAGGCGCTCGGCGGCGGCCTGCCGATCGGCGCCGTCGTCACCAACGAGCGCTTCGCCGAGGGCTTCGAAGCAGGCGACCACGGCTCGACGTTCGCCGGCGGGCCCGTCGCGTGCGCCGCCGCGCACGCCGTGCTCGACGTCGTCGAGGATCCGGCGCTGCTGGCCCGCGTCCGCACGGTCGGCGAGCGCCTGCGCCACCAGCTCGCCGAGTTGCCGGGGGTCGTCGAGGTCCGCGGCCGCGGCTTCATGCTGGCGGCGGAGCTGGACCCGGCGCGCTCGGAGCCCGCGACGGCGCTGGTCGGCCGCGCGCTGCGCGAGGAGCGCCTCGTGATCAACGCGACCGGCCCGACGACGATGCGGCTGCTGCCGCCGCTGACGATCGGCGACGCCGAGCTCGACGACGCGCTCGCACGCCTCGGGCGCCTGCTCGGGACTTACAACTAGCGCCCAGCCGCCGCCGTCTCAGCTGACGCGGATCGTCGAGCCCACTCGTCGGCGCGTGCGGCCGCCGGACCGAGCGCGGCGACGGCGACCGCGGAGACGAGACGGCGCAGCATCGCGCGGGTCTCGGGCCAGGTCCCGGGGGCGGGGGCGGGGGCGGGGTGGGCTGACGCCGGGCGTGGCCCGCCGACGCGTACTCTTCCCGCCCATATGTCCGACGATCTCCTGCAGCCCCACGAGCCCGCCGCCTCCTACCTGGCCCGTCCCGAAGAAGTCGGGCGCGTGTGCCTGCTCTATTCCGGCGGCCTCGACACGAGCGTCATGCTCAAGTGGATCCAGGACGAGTACGACGCAGAGGTCGTGGCGCTCACGATCAACCTCGGCCAGCCCGGTGAGGACTACGAGGTCGTGCGCGAGAAGGCGCTGCGCCTCGGCGCCGTCGACGCCCGCGTGATCGACGCACGCGAGGAGTTCGCCAACGACTTCATCGTCCCGGCGATCAAGGCCAATGCCATCTACGGCCTCAACTACCCACTGTTCACCGCGCTCGGCCGGCCGCTGATCGCCAAGATCGCCGTCGACGTCGCGCGGGAGACGGGCTGCGACACGATCGCCCACGGCTGCACGGGCAAGGGCAACGACCAGGTCCGCATCGACGGCACGGTCGCCACGCTGGCGCCGGAGCTGAAGATCATCGCCCCGGTCCGCGACTGGAAGATGGGCCGTGACGAGGAGATCGCCTATGCGCGGGAGCACAACATCCCGGTCAAGGGCGGCACCGAGACCGCGCCGTACTCGATCGACGACAACATCTGGGGCCGCTCCTCGGAGGGCAAGTGGATCGAGGACCTCGATCACGCACCCGACGACGACGTCTTCCAGCTCGTCACGCGCCCCGAGGACGCGCCCGACGAGTCGGAGGTCGTGACGATCACCTTCGAGGAGGGCGTCCCGGTGGCGCTCAACGGCGAGGAGCTCGAGATCGTCGAGCTGCTGGAGCGCGTCGGCGCGCTGGGCATGAAGCACGGCGTGGGGATCGTCGACCACATCGAGGACCGCATCGTCGGCCTGAAGGTCCGCGACATCTACGAGGTGCCGGCCGCCGCGATCCTGCTGCCCGCCCACGCCGAGCTCGAGCGCCTCGTCGGCACGATCCACCAGAACCGCTTCAAGCCCTCGATCGACCAGCAATGGGCCTACCTCGTCTACGCGGGCCTGTGGTGGGAGCCGCTGCGGACCGACCTCGACGCCTACATCGACGAGGTCAACCGGTTCGTCACGGGCACGATCGGCATGAAGCTCTACAAGGGCATGGCGCGCGTCGTCACGCGCGAGAGCCCCAACGCGGTCTACGACGCGCAGCTCGCGTCGTTCAGCCAGTCGGGCGGGCTCTTCTCCCAGCAGGCGTCGCCGGGCTTCATCGAGCTGTGGTCGCTGCAGTCGCGCCTCGCGTGGCGGCTGCGCAACGAGGACCGCGGGTAGGCGGTCTGGATGGCCTACAAGCTCCTCGGTTACGCCGTCTGGAACGGCGGCAAGTGGTACATGCGGCGCCGGTTCGGCATGCGCCCCTCGCGCAAGGCGCTGGTGCTCGGGGTCGTCGGCGTGGGCGCCGTCGCGCTGGCCGCCAGGAGCAGGAGCCGCTCGGTCTAGGCGCGGGTCCGCGCGGCGGTTGCGCGGACGTCACGCAGGGATCGTTCGGGCGCGAACTCGTCCGAGCGGGCGCCTAGTCTCCGGCCCGCATGTCTCAGCCGCCTCCTCCCGATTCCGGCAACGTCGTCGACCCCGACGTGCTCGCCGCCCGCCGCGCCCGGCGGGCCGAGGTCAGCGAAGACGCGACGCTGGAGCTGCGGCTGTTCGAGGCCGAGCGCCGTCTGGGCGAGGTAGCCGCCGAGCGTGACGCGCTGCGCACCGCGTTGGAGGCCGGCGAGCGCGAGCTGCGCGCCACGCGCCAGCGCGAGTGGGCCGAGCAGCAGCAGCGCCTGGAGGCCCAGGGCGAGGCTGCGGCGACGCGTGAGTTGGCGGGGTCCCAG
This sequence comes from Baekduia sp., assembly GCA_033855515.1. Classification (GTDB taxonomy): domain Bacteria; phylum Actinomycetota; class Thermoleophilia; order Solirubrobacterales; family Solirubrobacteraceae; genus Baekduia. The sequence continues at coordinate 11 of JAWVGD010000124.1, read as the reverse complement.
GTGGCCGAGCT
>JAWVGD010000123.1:0-3262 GCA_033855515.1 Baekduia sp. | reverse complement strand
CGGCGCCACGACTCGGCGTTCCGTCAGCCGCGGGCGGTGGCTGCGTCACGCGGGCCAGCCACAGGGTGGAGGCAGGGGAGAGCTGGGCGCCGCGAGCGCCGTTGTCCTGGCGCAGATCGGCGAGCTGGCCGGTGGGGCGGTCCGGCCTGTCGCTCTCCCGGCGCAGCCGGCGCGCAGGCTCCGCCCAGCACGCCCCAGGGTTTTCGATGTGGGCGGCGGCGTCGCCGGGCGGTCGCTCGCGTGGCCGGGTCCGGCATGGAAGTGCCGGGGGAGGCGCGGCGCGCAGCGGGTCGGTCAGCTGCTCCACCTGTTCACCGCCGCCATGCGCTGGGGCGCGGGGAGGGCCGGCCTGGTGCGCCGTCGTGAGGGGAGGCTCGCGGCGCCGACGCGCGGGCGTGGCGCGCGCCACCGCGACCTGCCGCCGGGCCAACCCCGCCCGCAGCACGCGCGCGCAACCCTCAGCGCCCCACGGACGCCCCCGCGAAGCACGAAGCCACCGCGATCGTCGCCGCGTGGATGTCCACCGTGTCGCTCACCTCGGGCGCGTACCCGCCCGCCAGCGTCACCGCGACCGGGACGTTCGCATCCGCGCAGCGCCCGATGACCAGCTCGTCACGCGCTCGCAACCCGTCCTTGGTCAGCGCCAGGCGCCCCAGTGCGTCTCCCTCCCACGGATCCGCCCCCGCCACGTAGAACACCAACTCGGGGTCGGGGAAGCGCGTCAGCGCTTCGTCCAGCGCCCCGTCGAGCGCGGCGAGGTAGGCCTCCTCGGCCGTGCACGCCCGCAGCTCGACGTCCAGGTCCGACGGGATCCGGGTGAACGGGTAGTTGCGCTCGCATTGCAGGCTGAGCGTGAACGCCTCGCGGTCGGGGCCCAGCAGCTCGGCGGTGCCGTCGCCCTGGTGGACGTCGCAGTCGACGACCAGCACGCGCCGCAGCGCGCCGTCGCGGCGCAGCTCGGCGGTGGCGATGGCCAGGTCGTTGAAGACGCAGTAGCCGCGCGCCGTCGCGCGCCCGGCGTGGTGGGTGCCGCCGCCGAGCATCGCGCCGACGCCGGTGCGCAGCGCGTCGCGGGCGGCGCCGAGCGTGCCCTCGATGCCGTGCAGCGTGCGGGTCAGCAGCTGCTCGGACCACGGCAGTCCGAGCACGCGCTGCTCGCGGACCGAGAGCGCGCCGGCGCGCATGCGACCGGCGAAGTGTGGGTCGTGCGTACGCTCGACGGCCGGCCACGCGAGCGCGGCGGGCTCGGCGATCGCGGTCGCGCTGCCGTCCGCGACGACGCGCTCGCGCAGCAGCGCGTACTTGCCCAGCGGGTAGCGGCTGCGCCGTTCGCCGAGCGGGAAGGTGAGGTGGCTGTGCGACCAGGCGCGCAGGTGCCCAGCGTACCCCGCGCCCGGCGTGGCTACGTGCCGAAGAACTGCCCGTGGAACCCGAACGGGATGTGGTGGGGCGCCGCCGCGCGGCCCACCTCCTGGAACGTGGCCGCGTCGAGGACCAGCAGGAACGACCGGCCGGCCTCGGTGTCGAGCACGACCGACAGCACGACGCCGTCGTCCTCCTCGCTCCCGCCCGGCCGCGGTACGAAGACGGGCTCCCCGGCCCAGGCGTCGGGCTCCTCCCACACGACCGACGACCCGTCGGTCACGTCGAGCTTGACCAGGCGCTTGAGGAAGGCCGCGCCGGCGCCGCCCGCGCCGTAGACGTAGCGGTACGCGTGGCCGTTGCGGCGCCGGTAGTCGATGCGCGGCAGTTCGAGGTCGAGGCCGGGCGCCAGCTCGCGGATGGTGACCGCGTCACCGCCGGCGGCGCCGAGCGTCACCCGCAGCGGCCGCGCCAGCGGGGCGCCGGCCGTCCCGGTCCGCAACGTCTCGAGGTCCAGCAGGTCGATCACCGACGCGTCCTCATAGGCGCAGAGATCCACGACGAGGTCGTCGCCGTCCTCGAACGCGTTGATGGTGTGGAACACGAAGAACGGATCAGCGGTCCAGGACCGGTGCAGCGCGCCGGTCTCGCGGTCGAAGGCGTGGACCCGGACGCCGAGCTCGGGCTTCCAGACGTAGTTCTTGATGAACGCCTTGCCCGACAGCGCGAGCCTGAGCGGGTTGACCACGAGCGGGTTCTCCAGCAGCACCACGAAGCGCGGGGTGATCGCGAACGAGTGCATGTACGACGGCTCGCGGACGGGCATCGTCGCGAGCGTCCGGCTCTCGGCCCGCGAGCGCCGGGCGTAGATCCGGTACTCGCTGCGGCGGCCCAGCTGGACGGCGAAGTTCACGAGCTCGCCGTGGTCGGGGTCGTGGTGGGGGTGGGCGGTCGTCACCTGGCCGAAGCACGCGGCGCCCTTGTCGTGGCCGAGGGTGGCCAGCGTCTCGGGGTCGAAGCGGACCGGGATCGGCGTCTCGGTCATGGCGATGTAGTCGTCGCCCAGGCGCGACAGGTTCACGTTGGCGTTGTCGGTGAGCTCGGGGCTGAAGGCCGACTGGATGCGCTGGAACAGCGTGCGGCACGGGTCGGTCGCAAAGCCGCTGATGGCCGTGCCGCCCGAGGCCAGCGCGGCGCGACGAGCCTCGGTGTCCAGGAAGCGGCTGGCGTAGGAGACGGTGCCGTCGCCGAAGCCGAAGCGGTTGAGCATCGCCATGCCGTCGAACCAATGGGTGACGCTGCGGCGGGTGAAGTTCATCTGGGCCGGGGTCACGCGCACGAGGCTGCCCCGCAGCCAGGATGGAATGTCGCCGGACACCGCGAGCGCGTCGACCCGGACCTCCTCGGTCTGGTCGGCGAAGCCGAGCCGGTGATCTGTCCGCGTCCCGGTTACGCTGCTCATAATCCGAACCGTACCGTCCGAAAGAGACTATTGCAAGATCTGAAGCTGTCGCCGACCTCCTACATCGTGCTCGGCCTGCTCGCGACCGCGCCCGAGGCCGAGCTGACGCCCTACGACCTCAAGCAGCGCATGGCCGTCAGCGTCGACAACTTCTGGTCCACGCCGCATGCCCAGGTCTACCGCGAGCCCGAGCGCCTCGCGGCCGGCGGTCTCGTGACCGAGCGCCGGGAGGAGACCGGGCGCCGCCGGCGCTTCTACGCGGTCACCGAGGCCGGCCGCGCGGCGCTCGAGGCCTGGAGCCACGAGGCGCCCGACGAGGCGCCCGAGCTGCGCGACGCGGGCGTGTTGAAGCTCTTCTTCGGCGCCGATCCCGCCGTCGTGGCGGCCCACCAGCTCGTCGTCCACCAGGCCAAGCTGGCCGAGTACGAGGAGCTGCGC
>JAWVGD010000122.1:0-8021 GCA_033855515.1 Baekduia sp. | reverse complement strand
ACGCTGCTCGTGCACCGCGACGTCGCCGGCGCGTTCCTGCCCGGCGCGCTGGCGGCACTTCGCGACGCGGGCGTCGAGCTGCGTGGCGACGAGCACGTGCGAGCCCTGGACGGCGACGTGCTGGAGGCGACCGACGGCGACTGGGACACGGAGTACCTCGCGCTGGTCCTGGCGGTGCGCGTCGTGGACTCGGTGGAGGCTGCGATCGAGCACGTCAACCGCCACGGCTCGGGCCACTCGGAGGCCATCGTCACCGGCTCCTATCCAGCGGCGCGGGCCTTCGAGCTGGGCGTCGACGCGGCGTGCGTCTACGTCAACGCCTCGACGCGCTTCACCGACGGCGGCGAGTTCGGCTTCGGCGCCGAGATCGGCAACTCGACCCAGAAGCTGCACGCCCGCGGGCCGATCGGCCTCCGCGAGCTGTGCTCCTTCAAGTACGTCGTCCGGGGGAACGGCCACGTCCGTGGGTGAGGGCGGCGCCGGACGCCGCATCGGGATCCTCGGCGGCACCTTCAACCCGCCGCACGTCGCGCACCTGCTGTGCGCGCAGGAGGCCCAGGACCAGCTCGCGCTCGACCACGTGCTGCTGATCCCGGTCGCCCGGCCGCCACACAAGGAGGCGGCGGCCGACCCGGGGCCCGACGCGCGGCTCGAGCTCTGCCGGCTGGCCGTCGGCGACGACGACCGCTTCTCGGTGAGCGACATCGAGGTCCGGCGGGGAGGGGCGTCCTACACCGTCGATACCCTTCGTGCACTGCATGCGGCGTTCCCGGGGAACGAGCTGAGCTTCATCGTCGGAGGCGACATGGCCTTCAGCCTCCCGGCGTGGCGTGAGCCCGCGGAGGTGCTCGGTCTCGCACGCCTGGCGATCGCCGAGCGAAAGGGCGCTCGCCAGGCCGATATCCTGGAGCGGCTGGCGCTCATCCCGCGCGCCGCGGACCGGGTCGACTTCTTCGATCTGCCCCGCATGGACCTCTCGTCCTCGCTCGTCCGGCGGCGGGTGGCCGCCGGGCATCCCATCCGGTACCTGGTGACCGACCCGGTCGCCGCGTACATCGCACAGCACGGGCTGTACCGCAGCTCGGTCGCCACACCATCACCATCAGCCTGACCACGGAGGAGTCGTCGTCTTGCCCAGCCAGACCATCACGCAGGACCAGCAGGCCCCAGAGATCAGCCCCGAGCGCCTCGCGCAGCTCGCGGCCTCCTATGCGGCCGACAAGAAGGCCATCGACATCCGCGTGCTCGACCTGCGCGGCGTGTCGAGCTACACGGACTTCTTCGTCGTCTGCTCGGGCAACAGCGATCGCCAGAGCAAGGCGATCCACGATGCGATCCACGAGGGCCTCAAGAAGGACCATCGCCAGCTTCCGCGGCGCGTCGAGGGCGTGGGGGAGTCGCGCTGGATCCTGATGGACTACTTCGACATCGTCGTCCACATCTTCGTCCCCGAGGTGCGCGAGTTCTACCGGCTCGAGCAGCTGTGGGGCGACGTGCCGCGCCTCGACGTCGAGTTCGAGGACGTGCCGCACCGCCTGTAGCCGGGCGCGGTCGCCGGGAGTTGTGCTCCCGGTGACAACTTCGTCCTGTCAGACCCCCTCACCGCAGCCAAGATCGTGCGCCGTCGACGGGCGTAGGTTCGGCCGTGGCAGTTCGGTCGACAGGAGGAGGAGCAGTGCGGTCCATCATGCGACGGCTCGTCGGAGCCGTCACGGTCGTGTGTGCGTTGAGCGGTGGGGTCACCGCGGCGGCGCTCGCCGACAACTACGTCGCCCTCGGCGACAGCTACTCGTCGGGGACGGGCACCAGGGACTACTCCCTGAACTCGGGGTGCCAGCGCGGCCCCTACGCCTATCCGGCGCTCATCAAGGCCGACCGGCCCGGCACGAACCTGACGTTCGTCGCCTGCTCGGGGGCCAAGACCGGTGACGTGCTCGCCAACCAGGTGCAGTCGCTCAGCGCGACGACGAACATCGTGACGATCACGATCGGCGGCAACGACGCCGGGTTCTCCAGCGTCATCACGAAGTGCGCGGAGCCGTGGCCGGTCAACTGCGACGGCGACATCACCAACGCGCAGAACTACATCAACAACACGCTGCCGGGCAACCTCAACAGCGTGTACTCGCAGATCAAGTCGCGGGCGCCGAGCGCCCGCGTGGTCGTGCTCGGCTATCCGCGCCTGTTCATGGGCGTCGACTGCAACGCGGGCACGTTCTTCAGCACCGCGGAGATGACGCGGCTCAACCAGACGGCCGACATCATGAAGACGGTCATCTCGGGTCGGGCGGCGGCCTACGGGTTCACGTTCAAGGACCCGATCCCGGCGTTCACCGGGCACGCCGTCTGCTCGAGCACGGAGTGGCTGAACGGGCTCTCCAACCCGATCAGCGACAGCTACCACCCCAACCGCACGGGTCACAAGTCCGGCTACGAGCCGCTCGTGCGCAGCGTCATCGGCTGAGGGGTCGCCTTGCCGCCTCCGGTGTGCTGAGGGCGCCGGAGGCGGCGGGACGGGCGTTCAGGGTCGTGCCGCGACGCTCCGGGCGCGCAGCACGACCTCGAGCTCGAAGCGCGCCTCGGGGTCGTCGAGGACGTCGCCGAGGAGCTCGCGGAGGCGGGCGAGGCGGTAGCGGACGGTCTGCGGGTGCACGCGCAGGTCGGCGGCCATGAGCGGGCCGTTGCCGCGGCGCCGCAGGAAGGCCAGCAGCGTCTGCTCCAGGCGGGCGCGCGAGGCGGGCGGGAGGCCGTCCAGCGGCGCGAGACGCAGACGACCGAGGTCCTCGATCAGCGACGGATCCTCGGCGAGCAGCAGCTCCAGCAGGTGGTCCTCGGCGGCGGCGAGCCCGGTGGGCGTGTCGAGCCGGCCGGCGGCCTGCAGGCGCCACAGGCCTCGCGCCCGGCTCCAGCTGCGCGCGGCGTGCTCGACGGCGACGGTCGGCCCGAGCGCGGCGGGCAGGCCGTCGAGGGCGAGCTCGAGCTGGCGCCGCCGGCCGGGGCCGTCGGGGTCGGGGACCACCAGGCAGCGCGCGCCGTCGCCGGCGGCCAGCAGGGCGCCGGTGGGGAGGTGCTGCTCGCGCAGGCCGCCGACGACCGTATGCGGATCGGCCGGGAGGGCGACGAGCGCAAGCGTGCGCGGCAGCGGCCACGCCGCCGCCAGCGCGGCGCGCTCCACGGCCCCGCGGTCGGGCGGCGGGTCGGCGATCAGCGTGGCGACGAGGTACTGGCGGCGGCGCTCGACCTCGCCCGCCGCGGCCGCCTGGGCGGCGACGAAGCCCTCCACGGTGACGGCGGCGATCTCGTCCAGGTAGGCGAACAGCGCTCCGGCGAGCACGGCGACCGCGTCGGCCTCGGCGCCCGCCTCGGCGGCCACGGCGGCGATCCGCCGCCAGACCACCCGGGCGCCGAGGTGGTAGCCGGCCTGGAGGGCATCCAGGCTGCGGCCCGAGCGCCACCAGCGCTCGCCGACGGCGACGTAGAGGGCGCGGTCGGCGCCGAGCGTCGGCGGCCGGTGCTCGATGACCCCGGCGAAGTCCCGCAGCGCGTCGGCGACGGCGCGCATCACGTCGCGGCCGAACGGCCCCTCGAGCGTCCGGTAGGCGGGGATCGCCGGCCCGAGGATGTCGACGAGCTCGTCGGCGATCGACGGGATCGCCGCGCACAGCAGCTCGCCGAGGTCATCGGGCAGCGCCTGCCAGGGCGGCGCACCGGCCGGCACGTCGAGGGCCATGGGTCACTCTCGCGCAACGACGCTCCGGAAAGCAAGCGGAACCGGCCTTGTGGCGCGGCCCCGGCGAAGTGCCTCATCACCATGGCCTCGCCCGTCCTCGCCGCCGCGCACCCGGCCACGGTCGACCTCGCCGAATCCCTCGTGGACTGAGGTCGGCAGGCATGGGACCCTGCTCGGCGTGGACGGCACGGTGGAGGTGGTCGACGGGGGACGGCGCATCGCGTTCTCGTTCGACGATGTCCTGAAGTACCACGGCCCCGGCTCGCCCGGTGGTGCGGCCATCGGCTTCAAGGCGCTCGAGTGCGCGCTGCCGTTGCTCGGTCCCGGCAGCATTCCCGAGCGCCGCGAGATCGTCGTCGAGACCGCGTTCGGCGGCCCGGGCGCCCGCGACGCGTTCGAGGTGGTCACGCGCGCCGTCACCGGGGACCGCTTCCGGCTCGATCCGGCGCTCACGCGTCCCGACCGCGGTCGCGTCCTGGAGCGCTTCGTGTTCCGGCTGGGCCTGGGTCCGCGCGCGGTCACGCTGCTGCTGCGCGAAGGCTTCGTGACCGAGGAGTTCATCGACCTCGCACGAGCCGAGCGGCGCGACGCCGATCAGGACCGCCGGCTGACGGCGCTCAAGCAGGAGCTCGCCGACCGCGTCATGGCCCGTCGGGCGGGCGAGGTCTACGAGGTCGACGCGGTGACCTGACCGCGGGCGTCCCACAGCGCGCGCTGCTCGCGGAGGGAGAGCAGGCGCCAGGTGTCGGTCTCGGGCACGTGGACCGAGACGTCGACGTCCACGATCGAGCGGATCTCGCGCAGGAGCGCGAGCGTGGCGCGGGTGTCGGCGTGCTCGGCGAGGGTCTCGCGGGTCACGACGTCGACGACGCGAAAGGCGCGCGGGCGGCGCGGCGCCGGCTCGGGCCGGGCCTTCGGGGCGGGCTTGGGCGGCACGTAGATCTTGTCGCCCGACCCGCCGGCCGGGCGCTTCTCCACGCGGTCGAGGGGCACGACGCTCGCGCCGGTGCCCTTGGTGGCGGTGTCGAGGACCCAGGTCTTTCCCACCTCTCCATTGTAGTTGCTGTCGCAACCACCGTCTGGCGGCTGTCCGGTTGATGGCGGGCGCGTCGGCGCGCGCCCGCTCAGGCGTCGGAGTCGCGGCCGCGCCGCCGTGCCGCACGGACCTGCGCGATGACGATCGTCGCCACGATCCCGAGCGTCACCCACAACGAGTACCGGCCGATCGTGTGCACGACATCCACGGCGGGCTGGCCGATCGCGTACCCGAGGCCGACGACCAAGCCCACCCACAGCGCCGCGCCGATCGCGTCCAGCACCAGGAACACCCACAACCGCATGCCGGTCCAGCCGACCGCGGCGTCGATGATCGGGTTGGGCACCGGCAGCAGGTAGCTGAAGACCACCGCGAACGGGCCGAGTCGCGCCATCACCCGTTCCAGGCGACGGGTGCGTCGATCGGTGGCGCGGCCGGCGCCGACCAGCAGGCCCAGCGCGCGCTGGCCCCAGCGCCGCCCCGCCCACCAGTACAGCCAGTCGAACATGATGCAGCCCGGGACCCCGGCGATGACTCCGACCACGAGCGACGCGTGCCCCGTACGGGCCATCGCCCCCATCGCCAGCATCGACGACATCGAACCGCGCAGCATCTCGAGCAGCGCCGGATGAGACCCGATCAGGGAAGGGACCAGCGGCAGCAGCAGCAGCCCATAGAGCATGCTGAACGCGATCCCGGCCACGACGATCCGGTCGGCGCGCTCGGCCCGGCCATCCCAGGGCCGCCGGGACCGTCGCCCAGGTTCGGAATCATCGATCACCAGTTCACGGTAGTGGCGGCGCTGGCCGAATGGCATGGATCACCGGGCCAGCACATCCGGGCCGGGGGTCCGGCGTGATCGAGTCGAGCGGGGCTCAGGCGGGGCCGCCGAACGCCGCGTCGACGACGGCCTGCGCGGCGGGGCCGTACGGCGGCGCGAAGGCCTCGACGAGGTCGCCCTGCCCGCGGACGAAGACCCCACGGAGGTTGGAGAACTCGCGGAAGCCCTCGATGCCGTGGTGGCGCCCCGAGCCGCTCTGCCCGATGCCACCGAAGGGCAGCGACGGCAGCGCTCCGTGGACGGCCGCGGCGTTCACGCAGGCACCGCCGGAGGTGGTGCGGCGCAGCACGTCGGCGGCGACGGCCTCGTCCTTGGCGAACACGTACAGGGCCAGCGGGCGCTCCCCGGCGTTGATGTACGCGAGGGCCTCGTCGAGCGTGTCGTAGGCCTTGATCGGCAGGATCGGGCCGAAGATCTCCTCTTGCATCAGCGCGAGGTCGTCCGGCGGGTCGAGCACGAGCGTCAGGGGCAACTGCCGGGCCGCCAGGTCGACCGCGCCAGCGTCCTCGAGGGTCCGGACGTCGCAGCCGCGGGCGCGGGCGTCCTCGATCAGGGTCTGGATGCGGTCGAGGTGACGGCTGCTGATCATGCCGGTGCAGCTCTGGGAGGTGCAGAAGCCGGGCATCTCGTCGCGGACGTGGTCGGCGGCGAGGCCCGCGAACTCCTCCAGGCGCTCCCGCGGCACGAGGCAGTAGTCCACCGTGATGCACATCTGGCCGTTCTTGATGGCCTTGGTGCCGAGCACCTGCTTGACGGACTCGGCGTCGATGCTGTCGCCGGTGACGATCGCCGGGCACTTGCCACCGAGCTCGAGGGTCACCGGGACGAGCTGCTCGGCTGCGGCCTTGGCGATCTCGCGGCCGACCGCGGGGCTGCCGGTGTAGAGCAGGTGGTCCCATCGCACGTGGCTGAACGCGCGCGCGAGGTCCAGGCCACCGACGACGACGTCGACCCGGTCGGCGTCGAAGGTCGCGCGGACCATGTCGCGCAGGAGCTCGGCGCAGGCCGGCGTGTACTCGGACGGCTTCATGACGACCCGGTTGCCGGCGGCGAGCATCTCCACCAGCGGCCCGACCGAGAGGTCGAACGGGAAGTTCCACGGGACGATGTTGCCGACGACGCCCTTGGGTTGGGGTTGGACGTAGGCGCGTCCGGAGCCGAAGAGCGCCGGCTCGGCATGGCGGTCCTCGGAGGCCATCCAGACGTCGAGGTGCTCGGCGGCGTAGGCGGCGCGGCCGGCCACGCCGAGGACCTCGATGAGATCGGTGGCCACCGTGGGGTGCACGCCGAAGTCGGCGCTCAGGGCCTCCTGGATCTGCGTGCGATGGGCCAGGATCATCCCGGCCAGGGCCTGCAGCAACGCCCGCCGCTGCTCCAACGAGGGGACCGGGTCGGCGAGGAACGCGGCCCGCTGGCGCGCGACGATCTCGTGGAGCTCGGCGATCGCCGCGTCGTCGTTGCGGGTCGTCGTCGAAGGGGCCTCGGTGTGCGTCATGGTCTCTCTCCTCTGGTGGTGGCCGCCGGAAGCCGTCATTGTCCTCGGTTCACGCATGCGTGTCGCCGGACCCGCCTGAAGAGGGGGCCACCCGCAGCAGCCTCGGCGGTCGTCAGGTCCGTTGCGGCAGCTACGTCGGGGCGCGCTGGTCAGCGCTGCACGCGCAGCGTGGCGGTGAGCGGCGCATCCTGGACGGTGGCCTGGAAGTGATCGGTCACGCTGATTCGCGGGCAGAAGTAGGTCACGGACCCGTTGAAAAGGCCTTCATCGGCGTAGGTGTGCGTGCCCTGCGTGCCGGTCGCGCTCCCGTCGGAGGCTCCGGCCGAGCTGGGGCTGCCGTATCCCCACGAGATCGTCGCTGCCAAGAAGCCCGCACGGGCGGCGTCATCGACCTTCTTCGTGAACGCCACGCCAGGCGACGGAGCACATGGCGATCACGCGGCCTCGAGGCGCGTACGCACCGCCTCCATACGGCGAGCCAGGGCCTCCTCCTCGATCACGCCTCTCGCGAGGAGCGAGTGGGCGAGCGCGATGAGTTGGCTCTCGGGAGCCGGCAGCGCCGGGTACACCGCCTGCGACAAGCGGTCCTCGTCGCGCCGGCGTTCGAGGAGCGGCAAGGCGTCGCCGTTGCGGTCGAAGGCGTCGCACATCCCATCCAAGCTGGACTTCCAAGGCGGCACCGGGTTCGTCACGCCGTGCTGTTCTGCGACCCGCGGCCATTCCTGTCCGCCTGTCGCGATCCGCTCGAGCGTCGGGATGCCGACGTCGCCGACGCTCCGGGTCTGACGGTCATTCATGACTTTCCCCTTCGCTCTTCGCCACCGGGTGTCGGGCCGCGCGCACGCCTCGGTGCGCATTCGATGTCACGCCGGGCTTCGGCAGCGCCACGCCGATCATGCAGTCGCGCGTGACGATCTCG